>JAHBXR010000060.1 GCA_019636335.1 Pirellulales bacterium | reverse complement strand
GTGTGAGCGTCAGAAAAGTAGGTAGGAAATCGGCGGTGGTACAATGCTTTGGGGCGAGATTACCTATTTTCCACGTTTCACGGAGGGGAGCGATGTGTGCAGCCGAGCATGATCCGTTGGAGTTGAACGAAGACGAGCAGCGGATTTACGAGTTGTTGGGTAAGGTCTCCGACCAGGAGTTACGGCGAATGGCCAAGCTGCTGGCGGGGAAAGGAGACTCGGAACTGTTCGGGCAAACGGAGTTCGAACTCCGCGACAGGGTGCATGCCCTGGGGGCCCGAGCGTTGGAGGCGGTCGCCGACGAGCGACAAAAAAAGGGGCGGATACGAAGGAGCTAGCTTAGCTTGCCCGCACTGTCGGGGTGACGCGCGTTGCGTCGCGGTGCGTGACAAGCGGATCGACAGCCTGCTGGGACCGATCCGCTATCGGCGGCACTACTACCACTGTGCGGCTTGTCGGCAGGGGTGTTTTCCCCGTGATCGATGCGTTGGTTTGGGCGTGGCTCATCTCACGCCGGCCGCCAGCGAGGTGGCCAGCATCGCGGGCGTGCAGACCAGCTTCGCTCAAGCAGCCGAAGTCACGCTGCAAAAGTTGTGTGGATTGCGGTTGAGCGAATCGACGGTGGAGCGTGTCACCGAAGCGGCCGGCGAGCGTTTGTCCGAGTTGCTGGAGCAGAACATCACGTTCGGCGAAGACAAGTCGTGGAAGTGGCAACGCGATGCACGTGGCAGAACTTGTGCTTATGTGGGCCTGGACGCCACCGGCGTGCGGCAACAAGGCGAGAATGCGGCCAAAGCCGAGGGACGCATGGCCTACGTGGGTCTACTTTATAACCCGCGCAGCAAGCACGACGACCGGCCGCCTGAGCGGCATCAAGTCCGGTATTTAGCGGGTTTTTACGAGCTGGACCAGTTGGGTCTGCAACTGCGTCGCCAGGCGACGCAGGTCGGTTGGGACGAAGCCGAGCAGCAGATCGCGCTCTCCGATGGCGGCGTTGGTCTCGAAGAATTCTTTCGTAAAAACTTTCCCTTGGCGGAGTGCCTCCTGGACTTCTGGCATGCCAAGGAGCACTTGGTTGAACTGAGTCAGGCACTCTGGCCGGACAACGAGACGACGCGTTCCGCGTGGCTCGACTCACAATGCCATCGCTTGAAACACGAAGGGGGACAAGCCGTGCTGACCGAGCTCGAAGCGCTCGAGGTAGGTGAGCGTAGCGCGGCCGTGCGAGAGTGTCATCGCGTCCACACGCAATACTTTCGCAATCACGTCGGACGGATGGACTATCCGCGCTACGTCGCCAACGGCTGGCAGATCGGTTCCGGGCCAGTGGAGAGCGCGTGCAAGACCGTCGTCGCCAATCGCCTCAAAGGGAGCGGCATGCGTTGGGGCAGCGACGGCTCCGACGCCGTCTGCCACCTGCGAGCCCTCTACCTCAGCCAGCCCGGCCAGTGGGAAAGCTTCTGGAAAACTTACCCAAACTAACCACAATCGTGACGCTCACAC
>JAHBXR010000059.1 GCA_019636335.1 Pirellulales bacterium | reverse complement strand
CGGTCACGCACTGTGTGCCTTGCGAGCCCCGTTGGTCTACCGCACCGACGAAGAAGGCTACTGCGCGGCCGACGGCGATGTCGTCCCGCCCGAAGCGGAGGACGCGGCGCGCCTCGGCGCGAAGGCGTGTCCAGAAGGCGCAATCCGCCTCGAGCTGTTTGCGGCCAGCACCGAATGAGCAAGGACACGATTGAGATCAGTTTCGTGCAGCCGGACGGCACCAGCACGCGGGTCGAGGCACAGATCGGCAGTTCGCTGATGGAGGCAGCGATCGAGCACGGAGTACCAGGCATCGTCGCCGAGTGCGGCGGTGCCTGCTCCTGCGCGACCTGCCACGTCTACGTCGGCGCAGCGTATCCGGAACTGGTTGGTGCCAAGGATTCCTTCGAGGACGAGATGCTCACCGGCACGGCCGCCGAGCGCGAAGCTGACAGCCGACTGTCATGCCAGGTGCGCCTCGTGCCGGAGTTGAGCGGTCTGGTCGTGAGGGTTCCCGACCGACAGTACTGAAACCCGGCAATTCTCGCGTCCACAGGGAGGAAACCATGGACATATTCAGACGATTCGCACTGCTGTCGACAATCGTCACGGCATCTTTCGCCGTAGCTCCCGCGATAGCGCAGGAAACGGGCGGCACCGTCAAGATCGGCCTCAACGAATCCCTGAGCGGCAATTTTCAGGCCGTCGGGCTGCCGCCTGCCGCAGCGGTACGCATGGCGATCAAGGAGATCAACGACGCCGGCGGCTTCACCGTGGGCGGGGCGAAGTATACGCTCGAACTCATCGAGGCGGACAATCAAAGCCAGCCGGCGAGCGCCATGGCAGGCATCACCAAGCTTGTCGAAGACGACGGTGTGAAATTCGTATTCGGCCCCACCCAGAGCGCGCTCGCCATCCAGACTGCGGAAGTGACACAACCCGCCGCTGTCATCCACTTCTCGGCCGCAACACTTTGGCAGTCGAAAGGACTCTTGGCCGATCCGACGAAACCTCTGCTGTTTGGCACTCAGCAGCCGACAGGCGATATCGTGAGCTTCGAGGTCGCCGCGCTCGAGATGCTGGGTGTCAAGAAGATCGTCTTGCTTACGCAGGACGATGAAACCAGCAAGTCGATCTTTCCGAGCTTCATTCCGGCAATCGAAGCCGCAGGTATCGAGGTCGAGATCGTCTTGTTTCCGACCGACACGAACGACTTTGCGAGCCATGTCAGCCGCGCCAAGGCGGCCGCGCCGGACGCCATCTTCTTCTTCTGGCCACAAGCCAGGGTGAACGAGGTGCTTCGGTCCGTTATCGACCTTCAGGCCGCGGGTGCATTCGGCGGTCGCGGTCTCAACCCGAACGCGGCGATCAGCGGTGCGACCGGCGGTGCGATCCCGCTGCCTTTCTTCTCCTCATATGCGAGCCCCAACTTCGAATTCCCGCCAAACGAGAAGGTTCAGGACTACCGTGAGCGCCTCCTTGCGTTCGAACCCGCGGTGGCCGGAGCATTCGGCAGCTTCTCCTTCTGGGGCTACGACTTCGTGCCGATGCTCGTCGAGGCCATGAAACGGGCCG
>JAHBXR010000058.1 GCA_019636335.1 Pirellulales bacterium | reverse complement strand
CGGAAGATTTAAGGATTTTGCCGCGCCGAAAGTCCCGTTGCGCTGCAATATGCTTTAGGCCATGCTCGCCGCAGTCATTCCCTCGAGACATTTTCTTTTCGGAGCACCTATGTCCGCGGTCACGAAATTGCACGCCGGCCCCAAGGACCTCTACGAGATCGGCGAAATCCCGCCGCTCGGCCACGTGCCGTCGAAAATGTATGCTTGGGCGATCCGCCGCGAGCGTCACGGGCCGCCCGAGCAATCCATGCAGATCGAGGTGGTGCCGACCTGGGCCGTGGGCGACGAGGACGTGCTCGTGCTCGTGATGGCCGCAGGCGTGAACTACAACGGCGTCTGGGCGGGCCTGGGCCAGCCGATCTCGCCCTTCGACGTGCACAAGCAGCCGTTCCATATCGCAGGCTCGGACGCTTCCGGCGTCGTCTGGGCGGTCGGCGCAAAAGTGAAGCGCTGGAAGGTCGGCGACGAAGTCATCGTCCACTGCAACCAGGACGACGGCGACGACGAGGAATGCAACGGCGGCGATCCGATGTTCTCGCCCTCGCAGCGCATCTGGGGCTACGAGACGCCGGACGGCTCGTTCGCGCAGTTCTGCCGCGTGCAGTCGCGCCAGCTGATGCCGCGGCCGCAGCATCTGACCTGGGAAGAGTCGGCCTGCTATACGCTGACGCTCGCCACCGCCTATCGCATGCTGTTCGGCCACGCGCCGCACACCATCAAGCCGGGCGACAACGTGCTGATCTGGGGCGCGTCCGGAGGCTTGGGCGTGTTCGGCGTGCAGCTCGCCGCGGCCAGCGGCGCGCATCCGATCGGGATCATTTCCGACAACGACAAGCGCGATTACGTGCTGGGCCTCGGCGCCAAGGGCGTCATCAACCGCAAGGATTTCAAGTGCTGGGGCCAGATGCCCACGGTGAACACGCCCGAATATAACGACTGGGTGAAGGAAGCCCGCAAGTTCGGCAAGGCGATCTGGGACATCACCGGCAAGAAGGATGTCGATATCGTCTTCGAGCATCCCGGCGAGCAGACCTTTCCGGTCTCGTGTCTCGTGGTGAAGCGCGGCGGCATGGTCGTGTTCTGCGCCGGCACCACCGGCTTCAACCTGACCTTCGACGCGCGCTATGTGTGGATGCGCCAGAAGCGCATCCAGGGCTCGCACTTCGCGCATCTGAAGCAGGCCGCGGCCGCGAACCAGTTCGTGCTCGACCGCCGCGTCGATCCCTGCATGAGCGAGGTGCTGGGCTGGAAGGAGATTCCGGCCGCGCACACCAAGATGTGGAAGAACCTGCACAAGCCCGGCAACATGGCCGTGCTCGTCAACGCGCAGCGGCCGGGCCTGCGCAGCTTCGACGACGTGATCGAGGCGTCGGGGCGCTAGCGCATGATCCCGAACAGCATGTCCCCGGACTTGATCCGGGGATGCGAAGCGGTTTTTTAAAAAGCATGCCCTCGGGCTCAACCCGAGGGCATGCTCGATCAAGCAGATAAGCGACGAGTCTGATTCAACGCCGTTGAATCAGACTCTGGAACAAGCTCAGGCGGATTCTTTGTTGCGCCCGTCCTTGATCGCGGCATTGAGTTCGCCGCCATAGATGAAGATCGACGCGGTGGTATAGAGAAACACCAGCGCGATCATCACCGAGGCGAGACCGGCATAGGTGGTGACGT
>JAHBXR010000057.1 GCA_019636335.1 Pirellulales bacterium | reverse complement strand
GTGAAACCGGTGGCCGCGCGGAGGCGTTCGATCGAGGCGTACGTCGCCGGCACGTCGCCCGGCTGCATGGCGACGAGCTCGCATGCGGGCTCGCGGCCGAGCGCACGGCCGAGGATAGCGACGAAATCGGTGAGCCCGACGGCAGCGTTGTTGCCGATGTTGTACAGGGCGGCCGGGGCGCCGCCCGGCTCGCGTCGCGGCGGCAGGGCGAGCACGCGCGTCACACCCTCGACGATGTCGTCGATGTACGTGAAGTCGCGTTCCATGCGGCCTTCGTTGAACACCCGGATGGGCTGCCCGGCGAGGATCGCGCGGGTGAACAGCATCGGCGCCTGGTCGGGCCGGCCCCAGGGTCCGTACACCGTGAAGAAACGCAGGCCGGTCACGGGCAGGTCGAACAGATGCGCATAGCTGTGCGCCATCAGCTCGTTGGCGCACTTGGTGGCGGCGTACAGGCTGACCGGACGGTCGACCCGCTGGTCCTCGGAAAAGGGCAGCACGTGCGACGCCCCGTATACCGACGAGCTCGACGCGTACACGAGATGCGCCACGCGCGCGTGGCGGCAGCCTTCGAGCACGTTCGCGAATGCGACGAGATTGTTGCGGACGTAGGCACCGGGGTGATCGAGCGAATGCCGCACGCCGGGCTGCGCGGCAAGGTGGACGACCTCGGTGACGCCGCCGTCGCGAAAGAGGCGCGCGGTGGCGTCACCGTCGGCGAGATCGTGACGGACGAAGGCGAAGCCCGGCGCGTCCTGCAGCGTGGCGAGGCGCGCTTCCTTGAGCGACACGTCGTAGTACGGATCGAAGTTGTCGATGCCGGTGACGCGCTTGCCCTGCGCGAGCAGTGCGTGCGCCACGTGCATCCCGATGAAGCCGGCGGCGCCGGTCACCAGCCATTGACGAGGGTGTGAACGTATTTCCTGGATCGTAGAATTTTCAAGCCATGCAGTCACACCTGCCGTTTCAGCTAGATTCGGGCTCTTCCTGTTTCGAGCAGAGACGAATTCGAGCCAGAGCCTCGGCTTGGCGCTGATTGTAAAGTGGTTGGCCCGGCTCGAGTTCGAAAGCGGCCCCGAAGAAGTCGGCCGCCATTTGCCAGAGTTGGCGGTGACTGTAGAGGTAGCCCAGGAAAGAAAACGTCAACGGGTTGCCGGCAAAGAGCCGTAGGGACTGTAGCCAGAAAGCTTCGGCCTGGTCCATTCGTCCCAATTGAAAGGCGTGAAAGCCCGCGAAGGTCATGAGGTCGTGGCGTTCCGGGCATTCGCTCAGCACCCGCTGGTAGTGACGCAGAGCCTCTCCGTGCTCTCCCCGCTCGCCGGCTACCAGCGCCCGCACATAAGCGGCAAATAACGATTCACCTTCGTTCTCGTCCGGCAGTTCTGGTAGATGTCCCCGGCCCACCAGCTCCAAGGCGCGATCCCACGGATCGTCCAGATTCAAACCGAGGCCGCCTGATGGTGAGCCGCTCGTCTGCCCGCCCGGCACGCGCCGCAGTTGAAAGTCACGGCTCAGTTCGCGTAGCCGCAGAGCTCCAGGCACCGCCCGATAATAGTCAGGGGCTGGAAATTCATGATCCTTACCCAGGTAGACGCATTCAACGGGCAGAGTAGTGCCACTGGCACGATAGTGGCCAAAAACACGGCATGAGAAGGGGCGGATAGCGTAGACTCGACAGCCTTGCGGTCCCAAAT
>JAHBXR010000056.1 GCA_019636335.1 Pirellulales bacterium | reverse complement strand
TGTGTCCGCTCGGCGGGCCGCAGCTTTTTTCTGATTGCGTAGCCGGTCATGCTGGCCATCTCAATGGGGAGGTGGCGGATGGCGAATTATCAGCGAGATGCCGACAAAGAGCGGTACTGGCGTGGCGTACTCGATCGACAGGCGATGAGCGAGTTGAGCGTGCGATCCTTCTGCCGGCGTGAGCGGCTCAGTGAGGCGTCGTTCTATGCCTGGCGACGGACGATCGGCGAGCGAGATCGGATGTCGATTCCAGCGTCGGCGTTCCTGCCCGTCGTGGTGAGCGACGAAGTGCCGCCCAATCGCGCGTCGATCGTCATCGAGCTGGCCGGCGGCCGCGTGCTGCGGCTGCCGGAGTCGATCTCGACCGAGCGACTGGTCGAACTCGTCGCCGCTTTGGAAGCGAGGACCGCGCCATGATCACGGGCGATCTCGCGGGCGTGCGCGTCTGGCTGGCCTCGACGCCGGTCGACCTGCGGAAGAGCTTCGATGGCCTGGCCGAGGTGGTGCGATCCTTCTTGAAGGACGATCCCCTCTCGGGACATCTGTTCGTGTTCCGCAATCGGGGCGGGCATTTGGTGAAGATCCTGTGGTGGGATACCGACGGGCTGGCCATCTATTACAAGCGGCTGGAACGGGGCGAGTTTCCGTTCCCCAAGACGAGCGCCGTCTCGGTCGAGATCACCGGCGAGCAGTTGCTGCGCTTGCTGTCGGGCCTCCGGATCGAGCAGCGGCGCACCGCGTGAGGCGCGCGTGCCACCGCAAAAAAATCTCCGTGGCGCGAAACGCTCGCGGCCCGGCGGGGTATAAAGAAGCGATGAGCAAGGACGCCTCTCTATCGCTCGATCCCGCCATGCTGCCCGATGATCCGGCGCTGCTCAAACACTTCATCGTGGAGCGCGAACGACAACTTCTCTCCGAGCGCGAATCGCTCATCGCGCGGATCAAGGCGGAAGCGGCCCGGCAGATCGAAGCGCTTCGCGAGCGCATGGAGGAGAGAGAGGCGGAGCATGCCGCCGAATTGAAGGCGGCGGTAGCCGCCATCCTCTGTCGCTACTACGGCCCGCGCAGTGAAAAGTTCGATCCGCGGCAACTCTTGCTCTTCGGCCAGGTGGTCGAACAGCTTCCGCTCGACGAGGCGAGCATCGCCGAAGAGTCGGGCGAGCGGCTCGTCACGCGGCGGGTGAGAAAGCGTCACGAGCACGGTCGCTCACCATTGCCCGAGCATCTCGAACGGATCGAGATCGAGCACGACCTGGATGACAAGTCCTGCCCGGCCTGCGGGCACGATCGGCAGCGGATCGGCGCCGAAGTGAGCGAGCAGTTGGAATACTTCCCGGCCAGCCTCAAGGTCTTGAAGCACGTGCGTCACAAGTACGCCTGCGCGAAGTGCGACGCCGACGGCTACAACCCGAACATCGCGGCGGCCAAAAAGCCGCGGCAACCGATCGACGGCGGACTACCCGGTCCCAGTCTGCTGGCCTACGTGGTGGTGAGCAAGTTGGGCGATCACCTGCCGCTGTATCGGCTGGAAAACATCTTCGCGCGGCAACAAGTTCACGTGGCGCGCGGCACGATGTGCGGTTGGATGCGCGCGGCGGGCGAGCTGGTCCAGCCGCTTGTCGAGCTGATGGTTGGCCGCGTGAAGCAATCGCGCGTGATTCACACGGACGACACGCCGGTGCCCATCCAGTCGCCGGGCGCCAAACAGTGCCGCAAGGGGCGGATCTGGTGTTACCTGGGAGACGCGGCCCACCCGTACACGGTCTACGACTATACTCCCAACCGCGGCCGCGACGGTCCAGCCAAATGGCTCACAAGTTTCACGGGTTACCTGCAAGCGGATGCTTACGGCGGTTACGACGGCATCTTCGCCGGCGGCCAGGTAACGGAAGTCGCTTGTTGGGCGCATGCGCGCCGCAAGTTTTACGACGCGCAGGATTCGGATGGCAAGCGGGCTGCGCAGATGCTCGCGCTGGTCAGCGAGTTGTACGCCATCGAGCGCGAAGCGAAGGGCGCCGGCGATGAAGCGCGGCGTGCTCTACGCCAGGAGCGGAGCGTGCCCGTGCTCGCGCGGATCAAGGCGTGGCTCGACGCCGAAAGCGAGATCGTGCTGCCGCGCAGCCCGATAACGCAGGCGATCACCTACGCCCAGAACCAGTGGGAGGCGCTCGCCACCTACGTGACGCAAGGCTTCCTCGCCATCGACAACAATGCCAGTGAGCGGGCTCTCAAACGAGTGGCCCTGGGTCGAAAAAACTGGCTCTTCGCCGGGCATGACGCCGCGGCGCTGAATCATGCGCGGCTGTGGTCGCTCATCGCCAGTGCCGAGCGGCACGGCGTCTGCCCGCAGCGCTATCTCACCAGCGTCCTGGCCAAGCTGCCCTGCACGCCCGCCGGCGAGTTGGAACAGTTCTTGCCCGACGTGTGGAAGGCCGAGGACGCAGCCGAGCCGTCCCACAGCGTCGCTCCGCAAAACGCCGACTGAACTACTTCGATTGGCCCCCGCAACTTCCCCCAACCTGTGCTCCGCCGAGCGGACACGGCCGGATTCTTGATGAATAATGTGCTGCTCATTGCAGTCAGTATGCTGTGGGACACAAAACGTCGATCGTGCGCGTCGGCCATTGGTATCGCGGTATCTTTTCTCCTTGGTGTATCACAACTAGGACTAGCGGTTGGGTGGTCTCGGACCTGCACTGCAATTATCCATCACGCGGACGCGGACATCTGGGTCATTCCCCAGCATACAATTGCCTTTGATTACGGAACCACTCTTCCCGAGCAACGGTTGTATCAGGTGCGAAATGTCCCTGGTGTGAGGTCCGCGGAGCCCATGTTACTCTCATGGGCATTTTGGAAATTGGCGAATGGAAAACAACAAAATGTCGCGTTAATTGGAGTTGGTGAGCGTCTGGCAGGAGCACCATGGGCCATGCAAGAAGGCCAAATTGATTGCCTCAGGCGTCCCAATCGAGTGATCGTAGACGATCTGTTTCGCGACAAACTGGGCATCACTGGTGTCGATGACGATGCTGAAGTGCTACAGAAGAATGTGATCGTTGGTGGGCTGTCACGTGATGTGCGTACACTTACGGCGGCGCCACATGTGTTTATGGCGCTCGAGTCATTGCGCGAATGCGATCCGAGACTGAGAACTGATGACATCACGTACGTCCTAGTGCGATGTGTGTCCCCATTGTCGATTCAGACAGTCAAGGAATGCATCACTGCTGAAGTGCCGGGCGTTGAGGTGCTAACGTCGCGTGAGTTTGGCGTACGAACTTCCAGATTCTGGTTGCTTGAGACAGGTTTAGGGTTCACGGTAGCATTGACGGCCGCGCTTGGAGTGTTGGTTGGATGTGTTGTCAGCAGCCAGACGCTGTATGCCGTTACACATGACCACCTGAGAGACTACGCGACGCTACTTGCGGTAGGGTTCACTCGGGCAAGTGTACTTCAAATAGTGTTGGTGCAAGCGATGTTGCTTGGCGCGACCGGTATTTGCGTGGGCACGATTCTGTTTTGGTGGGCAGTCAAGGCGACGGCGTCGACACCAGTTCCAATCGAGACGACAGGGCCTGTGTACATGTCCGTGACAGCCGCGTGCTTTGGCAGCGCGGCATTAGCCGCGTGGGTGTCCGTGCGAACTATTCATCGCATTGACCCGATCTCGGTGTTTCAGTGAGCGTGTATATAGGTGGTTATAGTGCCGCTAGCCATCAGCGCGTCCAACCTGTCGAAGTCATATAACGATGGGACAAGCGAGCATCAAGTGCTTGTCAACATAAATGTGGACTTCGCGGCGAGCGATACTTGCGTATTACTTGGTCCTTCAGGGTCTGGCAAGACTACATTGCTGTCGATCTGTGGTTGCCTCTTGAGGCCTACCCGTGGGCAATTAACGGTGGCAGGCAAGCTTGTTCAGTTTGACCGTCCGGACATGCTGACGGAACTCCGACGACGCTCGATCGGTTTTGTCTTTCAGCAGTCCCAGCTGCTTCCCTTCGTAACGATCCAGGACAATCTTAAGATAGTCGCGAGAAATGCAGGAATGTCATACACTGATATGAACAGACGAATTTCTGAAGTTACACATTATTTGGATCTTAAAAAACACTTACACCGTAAGCCCGCTGAACTTAGCGGCGGCCAACGCCAGCGAGTCGCTGTCGCTAGGGCCGTGCTGCATCGGCCACCGATATTACTTGCGGACGAGCCAACCGCGGCCCTTGATTGGCAGAATGGTCAAGCGGCAATAAGACTGCTGATTGAACAGGCGAAACGAGAGAACGTGCTCCTAGTCGTTGTGACTCATGATACAAGACTGGTGCCACTATTCAATCGAGTTCTCCGAATCGAGTCGGGACAGATCGTTTCCGATACTGTACCGGAACCGCTCCAAAATTCGGCAGAGTCGGCGGAGATGCTGCCTTGAGCAAGCTTATTCTGGCTGCAGCGATATCTGTAACTAGCGGCGTGGTAGCCTGGTTGTACATTGTCGGCGGAGTGAGCCAGTTGTCTCAGACACCCTATGTTGGGCATTCCGTCGCAAGTGGGGGTGAGACTACAAACCTTCGAGATGCTTCACAGTCAGGAAGGGAGCTGATCCGTGGCATTGGCTATATCGAACCCGTTTCGGAGGTCCGCCGACTCGTGTTCAAAGTAGATGGAGTTATCGGTCGATTAGCCGTCGAAGTGGGGCAAGAGATTCGCAAGGGAGATGTGTTGGCGGTGCTCATTGACCATGACGACGCGGCCGCGGTAGCGGAAGCGGAGCAACAAGTGGTGTTGGCGGCGGCACAACGAGAGCAATTGCTGGCTGGCATGCATGTAGAGCAAGTCAACGCGGCGAGGCGCAACGTCGAGATTATGGAAGAACGGTTGCAGTTCGCCACAAAACAGCAAGCGCGCATCCTTGCGCTGACAGCTCGAGGAGTTACGACGGATGCAGAGCGCGATCAGACAGCCACTGAAGTTCAACAGGCGAGGAAGTCGCTCGAACAGGCGAAAGCCGAGTTGGCACTATTGGAAAGGCACGTACGCGCCGTTGACCGGGACGTCGCCGACGCGGAGGTACGCTTGGCCGAGGCACGCGTCGAGACCGCGAGACAGCGACTAGCCAATACCATAATGTTGTCCCCTCTCGACGGCATCGTTCTGGAGGTTTTTAAGCGCGAGGGGGAGGGCGCCCGTGTGCTCGATCGGGATCCGGTGATGATTGTCGCTGACAAATCGAGGTTGCGCGTGCGCGCTGAGATCGACGAACGCTTCGTGCATCGTCTGGCAGCGGGACAATCGGCAAGGCTGTATGGCCGTGGCCTGGGCGATGTGAGGTATCCCGGCACGGTGTCGCTAGTCAAGCGCTTGATGGGTAAAAAGACCGTCTTCAACAATGAGGCGAGCGAACGCAAGGACCTTGACGTGCTTCAAGTGCTTATCGACCTACCGGACGATTTCCAGGCGCCGTTTGGGCTGCAAGTGGATGTCGACATCATGATCGCGGCCGACAGCGGCCAAGCCGATTCTGACGATTGACGCTTAGATAATGGGTCGAGGGTGCCGGTGAATCCTGGCGCGCAACGGCCGTATTCGACTTGGGGGGCGGCTTCTCGACTCACGAACGCACGGGCTGAGCCCGTGGCACCCTGCACTCTGTGGGCTTATTGAACCA
>JAHBXR010000055.1 GCA_019636335.1 Pirellulales bacterium | reverse complement strand
TCGGACTGACACCCGCTCAGCTGGCTTGGACGCGGTTTTTAAATGTGCTCGATGCAATTTCAAGTGCGTGGCTTGTACCGGGCGGGGCAGATCGCTGTAATCGCTTTGCGGAACAAGCACGCAACCTCATCATGAAATTGGCGGAAGAGAATAGTAAGTTCGGGATAGATCCGAAGGAATTTTATGACAACGAATTCTTTCGGTTTGAGCTATCGAAGTCATTGGACTTACGACAAATCGTCGCTGTTCGCGAGATTTCACAAGTTGTTTTGACGTAGAGGTTTTCTTAATTCGCTGCAGAGGCCCGGGTCTCGTTCGGGACGCAGAGGTCGAAGGTTCAAATCCTTTCGCCCCGACTTTTTGCCAAATCGAGCCCTTCGGCGAGCACGTCGAAGGGCTTTCTTGTTTCGTAGCAAAGCTTTCCGTCGAGCAGGCTGTAGTTCAAACAGACGATTTCGAGAATTCAGCGGCGAACGTCGGGTTCTGCCGTAAGCCATTTGTCGCGAAGGGTTTGCGAAAGTTCAAACACTTTGAGCGCCAGGTCGGTCATTTCCTCTCGGCCTCTGTCGAGAGCTTCGAGGTTCAGCTTCAATTCGGAGATACGATCCGCGAGGTCGAGCCGCTTGTCAGCAAAGGTCTGTTCGTCGCTCTCGTCGTCCAGTCGCAGGTCAACAAGTCGCTGCTGCTGGTTCATGGCTCGGGTTAATTGACGCTGCAATTCTTGACGACGTTCAAGCGATGCCTGGCCGTCGTCGTGCGTCTTGGCTTTGAGCACGTCGACGAACCAATCTCGCACGGCAGGGTCTTGAATCTTGATGTGGTCGAAGAGTTCGAGAATCTGGCGGTCAAGTTCCTGCTCGGTCGTTCGCGTGCGTGGATGGCCGGGCGAGGTGTAGCGGGTGCAGCGGTAATAGATGTATTGTCGCTCGCCGGTGGAATCATTTGCCGGAGCGTGACACGTTGCGCAGTGGAAAAGTGGTCCCAGCGACAAAGTCGCTTCGCCACTTGCAATGTTTGAGGAACTAATGATCGTTGACCCTGGGCCGCTCCCCTGCGGCAGGTTGGCCGTCGTCGCCTGGGCGGCGATGTTGGGCACGATGACCGGCGCGAAGCCGAACATGCCGCCGCCGAAGGCGATCGAGACCGGCGGTGGTGAGCTGACTCTCGCCGGGGGCGTGTAGGGGCGCGAGAAGGTTTGCGCGGCGGTGTTGACGATCGGCCTGGCGGCCTGGGTCACGACCTGCGTGAAGTTCCGCGTTCCGCTGGAGACCGCTTGGCCGATCATCGCGCCGGCGTTTTGCAGCGGGGGACGGCCGCCGCTCGTCAGCACGTTGCCGATGTTGACTGCCGCCTGGGCGACGTGGGCGATCGTCGTCAGCGTCTGCCGCTGCTGCGGCGTGGCATTGCGATTGTTGGCCCCCGCGTTGGCCAGCGTCGCGACGAGATTGCCGATCGCCTGCGCGCCCTGCACGATGCCGGCCTGGATGTTGTTGAACGACTGGACCTGCTGCGGGGTCGCGGCCGGCTTTCCCCCCAAATTGTTCTTGGTCAGTCCGCTGGGGTCGGTGGCGTTGACGGCGTTGTTGCCGACGTAGCGGTAGAGGTTTTGCCGATCGTCGCGGATGGGGTCCTCGCTGAGGAAGCGCCCCACGCCGGGATCGTACCAGCGGCCGCTGCCGCCGCCGTCGCTGTAGTAGGCGAGCTCGACCGTCGCGTCCCACTCCTGCCCCGTGTAGCCGAAGAGCAGATCGACCGTGGGCGCGCTGTCCGAGGTGATCCGCCCGAACGAATCGAACTCGCGATGCTTTAAGATCGCGCCGGCGTTACTGGCCAGGTCGCGGACCGAGCCCTGGTGGTCCGTCAGGGCCCAGCGGACCTGCGTCCCACCCCCCGAATCGGCCTCGTCGGAGAGCAACTGGTCGACCGTCACTGGTTCGTTCCCACGGGGTGGAACTTGAACCCAGTCAGCTCCGCGTCGAGCACGCGCTGGCGGAAATCCTCCGTGACGTAGGGCCAGGCGTTGCGGAGCATTTTAGGCAGACGGAAGATGCAGGCGCCTTCGAGGGCCTCGGGACGGAATACGTGCTGGTGAATCATGAGAAAGTAATCGTGACTTTGACCATACATTACTTCCGAGGCCTCCTCATCGAGCGCATCGACGATGCTGGTGACATTGTAGGCGTAATACTTCCGTTCGGGATGGATGAGCGGAAGAAGCTCGCCGTGCGCGCGGAGCAGGTCTCCCAGCGCGTCCACGGCACACTCGTTGAAGGCAGGGACGGTGGTGTATACTCCTGTCACGTCTCCCAAAAGAAGTCCTTCTTCTTTTCCCTGGGGGGACTCGACCACCTCGACCGGCTGCCAGGTAGGAGCTAGCGGTCGCGCGGTCAAGAAAGACTCATTGAGTGCATACGCCATACGCAAATCGTCCACTCGCCAGTGAACTGAGTTGTAATGATTCGCGTCGGGGATAAGCTTATACATATTCATGGGTCATTTCCCCAATGTCTGCTGGGGCAAGATGCCCATGCTGAGATTGCCACGGATCTGCTGGAGTACGTGTAAGGCGTCCGCTTGCGTCGGAGTAGCCTGTATTAACGTATTCACTGCACCAATGTAATCGTTCGTGTGCAGCGAGGGATGATAGGCACCGATGGCCGTGCTCGTGGTCGTCTGCGGCAGGAAGACCCCGTTGGCCGGCGAATGGATGTCGATCCCCAGGCTTTCCAGGTGGATGCGCGTTAGCAAGGCATCAGGATGCGCTGCCGGCACGATATGGTGCGCCGCCGCGCCCTGGGGGATCGTCAGGCCGGCTTGAGTATAGATCTGCCCCAGGTTGTTCCGTAGATTCCCTGTCGACGCGACCGGCGAGAGCATCTGCGCCGGCGTGAAGTGCGGATTGAGAATCGGCAGCGGTGCCGGTATTGGCACGTAGTTCGTCACGCCCGGCGTGACGCTGGGCATTTTCGGCGGGGGCGTGTTTCGCGCTGCTCCGCCGAAGGCGCCGCCCAGGTCGGGCGCATAGCGCATCGGTTTTGCGAAGTCCCCCCCCACGACGATAGCGGCCAGGCTGATGCCGGCGTTGCGCGTGTCCCCTTGGAAGGTGTAGATGCCGGCGTTGATCCCGTCGGCGATGCCCGTCGGATCGAACATGCCGACGTAATCGAGCATCGCGTGAGTCACGCTCGAGGCAGTGGCCGTCATCAAGGGCTGGGCCACGGCGGCGAAGGGGACATGCCCCGACTGCAAGAGGACCGGCAACGAATTGCCGCCCCCTTCGTTGAACAGCCCGGCGATCCCGCCGCTCGAGGCCACCGTGGCGTGCGGGCCATTCCCCCAGCGGGTCACGCCGAACTCGTCGGTGAACGTGCCGGCGGGGGTGGACGGCTTCAATTGGGCATTGGCAAGTTGCTGTGCTTTTAAATCGTCAATATTGTAGAATGGCTTAAAACCTGGATAGCTTTCCTTGTTCGGAGGTGAAAAAAGTTGCAGCGTCGGCTGTGGCGTGACAGCTGCCATCACCTGCGTGGCGATGTTGGGCATGACAACAGGTGCCATTCCCATCCCGCCGCCGAAGGTCATGGATACGGGCGACGGCACGTGTGCCGGGGCAGGGTTGTATGCTACCGGCGGTACCCACATCGAAACCGGCTGGGGCGGCGTATGGGCCGGGGCCCAGGGGGTGGAGGCTTGCGAGTGCCCGGTCCACGGGGGCGCCGAGTTGAAGTTGACCGTCGTGTTCCCCATCGCACCGCTCGATCCGCCCGCGGGATAATTCACCCCCGGAATATTGAAGCCGACGCTGCCGGTGGCCGCATTGTAGTTGATGCCCACATTCTTCAAATCGATCGAGTTGATGTTTACCGCGGGCTGCGATCCAGCCGGCGCCACGCCGGTCATGGTTCCGTTGGCGCCCCATACCGGCACGAACCCGCCCATGGGATTGTTGTTGTACGAAGAACCTCCCCCCAAGTTGTTCTTGGCCAGTCCGCTGGGGTCGGTGGCGTTGACGGCGTTGTTGCCGACGTAGCGGTAGAGGTTTTGCCGATCGTCGCGGATGGGGTCCTCGCTGAGGAAGCGCCCCACGCCGGGATCGTACCAGCGGCCGCTGCCGCCGCCGTCGCTGTAGTAGGCGAGCTCGACCGTCGCGTCCCACTCCTGCCCCGTGTAGCCGAACAAGAGGTCCACGCCGGGCGCACTATCCGAGGTGATCCGCCCGAACGAATCGAACTCGCGATGCTTTAAGATCGCGCCGGCGTTACTGGCCAGGTCGCGGACCGAGCCCTGGTGGTCCGTCAGGGCCCAGCGGACCTGCGTCCCCCCCCCGAATCGGCCTCGTCGGAGAGCAACTGGTCGACGGCCGGGCCGTGCAGGTAGCGGTGCTTCACGTCGGCCGGATTGCTTCCCGCGCCGTCGGCGTCGGCCAGTTCGAGGACCACGTTCCCCCGGTCGTCGAAGAGATAGTGGGCGTACGTGGCCGCGGCCGAGCCGGCGCCGTCGGCGTCGTGCAGCCGCGCCACGCGGCGGTCGGCGTGGTCGTAGAGATACTCGACCCGCTCGAGCTCGGCCCCGGCGCTGGTGGCCTTGGTCACCACCCCGACGAGCCGATTTCTATGATCCCAACTATACTGGGTGAACTGGCCGTCGCTCTTCCGCGTCCGCGAGAGGACGTTCCCCTCGCCGTCGTAGGTGTAGGTGTGCGCGCCGTCGTCGATCAGCCGATTGTGCAGGTCGGTCTGGTACGAGGAAGCCAGGTGCGAGCCGGTGCGATTGCCCGACGCGTCGTAGGCATAATCCTCGAGCGTCTGCGCCGTGCCGCTGGTCACCCCCGTGAGTTGATCCCCCTCGTCGTAAGCGTAGTTCCGCGTGGCGGTGTTGCCCCCCTGGGTCAGCGCCTGGCTGCTGATCCGGCCGTTCGCCTCGAACGTGTAGCCGTAGGCCGTGAGGGTGGCCTCGGACGAATTGCGGTGGGTGATCCCCGTCAGCCAGCCGGCCGGGTGGTCGTAGGCATACACGCTCGAGCCGACCAGCACCGGGCTGTGCGCGGGGAGACCGGTAAAACGCTCCAGCAGCGTCATCCGACCCGCCCCGTCGTACTCGAACCGCACGCATGTCGAGTCCGCTCGTCGCCTGTCGAGCGAGCACGCCACGCCAAAACCGTTCTTTGTCGCCATCCGCCACCTCTCACTCGTGAGATGGCACCAGCATCACCGACTAAGAAAACAGAAAAAACCTGCGGACCACCGAGCGGACACTGAAAGAAAGCTGTACAAGACGGCTCCTGTTCATGCCGCTCGTGCGCGAGATGTTCCAGCACGAGGTTCGCTTCTTCATCGAGTGGTACAACGCCCACCGGCCCTACGAGACCCTTCAAGGCCGCACGCCCGACGAGGTCTACTATTATCGGCGCTTCCCGGCGAACCGTCGGCCACGCTTTGAGCCCCGCACGCGCTGGCCGCGCGACGCGCGCCAAGCACCCTCCAAGTGCGCGTCTCACCGTTTTTTCAAGGAACGTGCCACGTGGCTACGCCGACGCCGCTGCCCTGATTGTGTAAATCACTTAAATTCCAATGACAACTACCTCACGCCTGTTCACTGACGATTTTCTGGTCACTTACACCGAGTTGAAGTTGACCGTCGTGTTATATTTCCTCTGGAGGCACTATTATTGCAAATAACTCGTGCAATGGTTCATGCGACGGATCATTAAGCAACGTTTTTTTTTGCTCGGTTACGTGTCGTAACTCTAGAACACCAGCGGCTTCTCCTGGTCGCCTAATAGAAGAGACTCCATCGAGGATGGTTAGGAAGTTAAACACACACACTCGGATCGATAAGGATATCACACTATTAATTCGATTCTTTTCGTCATCCGACATATTAACATACCACTGTGACAGATCCGCAAGGGGAGGAGCCGGCCGTCGCCCTGGGGGGGATGCCAGTAGTGACATCACCCCCTTGATCGACTTCTCATACACAGAAATACGTATTCGGTCTACAAAGTCATCATTTGTCATTTCGAAAAATCCTGCGGATATAACCATTTATTTAACTGAATCAACTGCTGCAAAGCCGAGTTGGGCGCATTCGTCTTGTCCCTTAAGTTCTTGATGTCTCTAGCAAGAATGTCCCGTGCCGTGAGATCAGTATTTCCACGGAGATTTGGAATCGTCACATGCTCAGTGTTGGGAAGTACAATTGCCGGAGCGGTATAGGAATCATAGCCGGGAATCACCAGAGATAGTGGATGTGATTGGCCGACATGGTGAATGTCAAGATTGTCACCTACAGTGGAACGCTGCAGTAATGTATTATAGAAGCCAACATCGTACGCCGTAACTGGAGCAATTGGGGTAGTAGACGCCTTCGGTGGGGGCGTGTTTCGCGCCGCTCCGCCGAAGGCGCCGCCCAGGTCGGGCGCATAGCGCATCGGTTTTGCGAAGTCCCCCCCACGACGATG
>JAHBXR010000054.1 GCA_019636335.1 Pirellulales bacterium | reverse complement strand
TGTCGCAGCGTTCTTGTTTGCTGAACGACATTCGTGGGACCATGTATGTATCCCAAAATGTCCTTTTCGGGATAGCTTCTGACCCGATCCATTCCCATCTCGCCGCTTGTCACACCAGGACATCTTCGCCGCCGGCAGTCAACTCGTTCCTTCTCCTTCGAGCGGTATCCCTCCCCTGTGGATTGACACCCACCGCGGAACATGGGCTCGCTACGTCGAGTTCCTCACCGCCCGGATTCGCAACCGTGGTACTCGCGAAATTTACCACCGGGCAGCCGTCCGTTTTGGTTGCTGGTGCGAGCAGCGGGGGATTGTACGTCTGGAGCAGGTGAATCCGGTCGTTGTTGCCACGTATATAGAGGAGGCGATGCATATCTTCGCCCCGCCGACGACGAAGCAGCATTTGTCAGCGCTCAAGATGCTCTTCGATCACCTGACGACAGGTCATGTTGTGCCGTTCAACCCGGCTGCTGCCGTCCGCGGACCGAAGCACGTGGTGAAGAAGGGCAAGACGCCAGTGCTGGCGGCTGAAGAGGCGAGGCAATTACTTGATGCGATCGATGCGACGACAATCGGCGGCCTCCGGGATCGGGCGCTCATCGGTGTCATGGTCTACAGTTTCGCACGGGTGGGCGCAGTAGTCGCCATGGATGTTGCAGACTACTTTCAGCAGGGAAAGCGCTACTGGTTCCGCCTGCACGAAAAAGGCGGCAAGCAACACGAAGTGCCTGCCCACCATACGGCCGAGGCATACCTCGATGCCTATCTAGCTGCGAGGGGAATCGTCTGTCAGCCGCGAGGTCCGCTCTTCCCAACGATCGATCGCGGCCGGCATTTGACGGAGCGACGATTACACCGCCGCGAAGTATTAGCGATGGTGAAGCGCCGGGCGGGTGCTGCTGGCCTTCCAATGACGACGTGCTGCCACACTTTCCGAGCGACTGGCATCACGACGTACTTGCGTAACGGCGGGACGATCGAGAAAGCCGCGGCCATCGCGGCGCACGAATCGACACGGACCACACAACTTTACAATCGCACAAATGATGAGCTCACACTCGATGAAATCGAGCGTATTCTAATCTGAGGGGAGAAAGGTCAGTGTTACTACTCTAAGTAGCCCCATGCGACGAGCATGGGGCGTGTCTGCGTCTTCGAGTCGTCGCCGTGTGAACTAGTACTCGCCGTCGTTGCCAGCGTCGGCGTCATGCTCATCGTCGCCTGGCAGTGGCGTTGTCAGCAGATACGCTTGGGCTTGCGATAGGGCGAACTGCAAGGTCGCGATGTCCTCTGGGCGGTAGCTGGGCGCGTCGCGCCATTTGCCGCTTTCGGGATCACGATATCTGCGGGGAGAGAGGGTGAAGGAACGAAATCGCTTGGTGCCATCGTCGGTCTCAGCTGCGTTCAGCCAGATGGCGACGCCGACACCGCCGGGAAACGGACCAATCTTTTTTTCAGGATGGTGCTTGGCACCTGTATTCTGAGATCTGGACATAGAGACTCTCCTGGGCAGATTTGCCCTTGCTTGGGAATACGACGTTTTGAAGGTGCGACGCAGACGGATTCCTCGACCACTTTCGAGCGGCGAAGGGGATCATGCTGCCAGAACACACCTTGCGAGCGCAAGTCAGCCGGCCTCCTGGAGTCTAAAAGGCGATTGGCAAGGACCTTTGCCCCGCGTAGGCTTGCTGCATGGACGAAGAATCATCCAAACGCCGTGACCGATACGACGTCTCCGGAAATGTGGAGGCGCAATTTGTCGATGATGCGCAGATCGTGCTCGTCAATAAGGCGGGCATTGTCCACTTAGAAGACTTGCAAGTGGCCGAAGAACAAGCGTTGGCTCGAGCCTATGGCCAGCTGCTGCAGGAAGTCCGCACAGATACGCCGCTGTCCAACGACTTGCTGCGGCATATTCATGCGTCGATCTTCGGCGACTTGTATGATTGGGCAGGACGATGGCGGACCGTCTGGATCAGCAAGCCGGGCACCACCTGGCCTCCCCCGGATTTTCTGGACAATTCGATGACGACATTTGAGCGTGACGTGTTGTCGCGTTGGCCGTCGAAGGTGATCGGTGACGACGAATCGTTCTGCCAGGCCATTGGCGAGATTCACGGTGAGTTCCTGACGATCCATCCGTTTCGCGAAGGGAACGCCAGAACAATCAAGCTCATGACCGATCTATTGGCAATCCAAACCGGCAGACCCCTGCTGGCCTACGACAATTCGGCGCGCGGGGCCGATGCCTATATTGAGGCCGCAAAAAAGGCATTCAAGCGAGACTACGGGCCACTGTCTACGCTGATCGCCGAGGCGCTCGCGCGGAGCCGCTAAGGATAGCCTGCAAATCTTGACGGATTGCGTGCCGCAAGGGCTCATCGAAGGCCGGTAGCCCCTCGATCATGCTGTTGCGCTCGGCAACGTCGAGAATGCGCGCGATGCACTGCGCCTCATCCTGCAGATAAGGCGAGGAGTCGCGGAGGGATGGGCCGGTGCCGGGGATCGATCTCATACGGTAAGTATACCACGAACTGCTGGCGCGAACGATGTCGATCCAGTTCTGGTAGCACGGTTTCCCCGGGAAACTTCGGCCAAACATGGCTTCTGTAAGGGCTCCGTGAGCAGATCTCAAAAGTGCCCCATGCGACAAGCATGGGACGGTGGCTGAGAATCCAAAACGACGAACAACACTAGGCAATCAGGCTCAAGAGCCCGGCGGCCTTTTCGTCGGCGTCCGTGCGGTCGCCGGCGAATTTTGCCTCCTGCGTAAGGCGCGTCAATGCGTCGACGACGGCAAAAACCGTGAAGCGTCCTTGCTCCTTAGCGACGTCCAGCGCTCGCTTGCCAAGATCACGTGGAATCCCCGATTTCGCGAGCTGCTTCAGTACCTCCTCCGCATCGTCGCCGAGCGTTTTCGTCATTGCCTGACGAATGACGCGGACGAACCCGTCGCGGCGCTCATCGCGCTTGGCGACTAGTCCTTCAATGAGGCGGCGCACTTCAGCAAAGCACTCGTGCATATTGGCGGTGTGCTTGCGGGTGAAGTCCACTACTTCGACGGCGTCCCAAACGATGTGATTTTGGCACACGGCTTGAAACCAAAACGTTGAAATGCCAATCGAGCGGCGACCTACTTCGCTGTTCCAGATGAAGAAGCCGGGAGCAAACGCCTGGCCATCGATCTCGGCCCATCCGGTGGGATCGATCATGAAGACGAACAGGTCTTGCTCGCCCGCATAGAGTCCCGTTGCACCATTGCTTCCTGCCTGGGGTGGCTGGAAGTCGGTGGCGAATTCGCGGAGCATGGTGAGCAAGTCGGCATTGAAGAGCCGCGTATAGCTCGCCGTATGAATTGAGCGAATACGGCCGTTTTGCTCAAAGACTTGGAGCGGCTTCGTGCCGCAGGGCAAAGTTTCGCCGAAGACGCGCGACGCGGTCTCTGGCGATAGCCGGTTGACAGTGTCTTTGCTGACACCAGCGAGCCGGCAGAGTTGCGAGAAACTCCAATCGGTCATCTCGAATGCGCCATCGGTACCGACGCCGAGCAGAAGGCGCTCAATGCCATCGGGTTTGGCGACGATACGCGACGGTTGCTCCCAGTGATCTTGGGAACCCTCCTTCTGTTGCTGGCAGTATTGCCAGAGTTCGGTGAGCGATGGGTAGCGCTCGTCCTCCGAACGGCGAAACAATTGTTTGGACGCTTGCGTGAGATGAGTCATGAGGATACTCCGTGGGCAAAGGGATTCGGTGATGTGAAATAGCGGATTCTCAGCGAGTCCTCATCCGCAATCGGACAAGGAAACTCATCGTGCCCGGGCTGAGTTGTCAGGCGCAAGCAGACTTGGTTGACAGTTGCTATTCGCCGTTTCGTTCCGCTGAGCGGCCTTCGCAAGCGAGGCACACTACCAATCCAGGGAGTTCAGAATCCTGCGCGACTACGAGAACGTCGCCAAACGCCTGCCGGAGTTCGATGCAGTCCGCCGCCTCATCGCGCAGGTCCTCGCGACGAAGATGGTTGGCTAGGGCGTCTATGATCTTTCGGTGACCCGCGGTGCAGATCGCCGCGGGGCTCGCCCGATACGGCAGCACTTCATTCGCTCCGCGAGTAAGATAATACGTCGGCCAGGTGGAAATCGACGATGGTCTCACAGATGCAAGAGGGAGCTTTGCTGTGTTTGAGCAACTGTGGTCGAAGCATATCGGCGCGCGGTAGCGCGACGAATCTGCTCTGGGGTTTGCATCTTCCGTGTGGCAGGTGAAGGAGGGAGTGTGGCCAGTGAGAACGGCCGCGTCGGCACACCGTCAAGGAGCATGCGCATGTAGACTCGGTACTTCGGGAGCTGCATGAGGTCGGCCGGCGTTACCTGCCCATTCAATTGTTCAGCCAGTGTTTGCGCGTCGCGCTGTCCCAATTGGAACGCAATGATTGTGCCAGCGTTGCCAAATAGAGCAGCTTGAGTCACGATGTCGAGCTGTTCCAAGAATTGCGTCGCGACCACAAGACCCAAACCATATTTGCGTAGTTCGGAGAACGCTGCGGCAAAACTCTCCGTGGCGAAGCTGTGGAATTCATCGACGTGCAACAGGAACGGTCGTCGTGCATCACGCGTTATGTCCGCTCTGCCCATTGCAGCGAGCTGAAAGCTTGATACCAGCAGCGATCCGAGCAGCATAGCTGCATCGTCACCGAGGCGGCCTTTCGAGAGGTTCATGAGCAGAATCTGGCCGTCATCCATGGCCGGGCGGAGGCGAATGCCACTCTTCGAACTGCAGAAGATGCGGCGCAACGCTGGGTGGGCCAAGAACGGACCGAGCTTATTCTGGACCGGTGCGACCGCCTCGGCACGAAAGCGGGGCGGTAGTCGTGCGAACTCCTCCTGCCAGAAGGCACGCGACACTGGATCGCGGAGCCGATCGGTGAGCCGTTTCCGCAGAGCATCGTCACTGAAAAGCGCGAGTACCGTGGCAAGCGTGGCGCCCGGCGTCTCCATCGCGGCCAAAAGACCATGACGCAGAAAATGCTCCAGTCGTGGTCCCCATGATGTGGCAAACACTCGCTTGAAAGCGGAGAGCACGGCAGACGAAACTAGCGGGCGATCGCTTGGGTGAGGACACTCCAAGGGATTGAATGCCGGAGTGTTCATGCCCGCTGCATCGAAGAGTATCACGTCGTTCGTGCGTCGTCGCGGAACGCGCGCGAGCAGCGAGTCGATCAAGTCGCCATGAGGATCGAGACACGCCACACCATGTCCGGCAGACATGTCTTCGGCCACCAAAGACTCTATCAGAGTCGACTTCCCCATGCCCGTTTTGCCTAGCACGAGAACATGGCGCAGACGATCTTCGAGCAGCAATCGTACCGAAGTGGCGCGACCGTGTGATTCCACGACGCCGACGCACGCTCCGCCGGAGCGATCTACTACGTGATGGATGGCAGGCGGGGGCGCTAGTTCGCGACTCTCCACCCGCGCTATTGTGGCGTCCTGGGCTGCCTGCGTCGGGGGATGAAACAACGTTGCCAGCTCTTCGGTGGAAAGCAAGTAAGTGGGGATCCGCCAGGTCGCCGATATGCGCTTCGTCATGCGTATTTTCGTCGCGCGGAAACTGGCATGACGTGGTGAACCCAAGTGGCCCATCGCTCCTACAAGTTCATTAAGTTGCTGTCTGGTCTGTTTCTCCCGATTTGCCGGCGCGGCAACTCGAAGACGCACACGTGCGGCGAAGAGATGTTGGCCTAGTTTGTCGCTGGCTGCTTGAAGATCGTCTTCGCGATCATGCGCTCGCGTGGATGACAACGCGAGGACGTCGTAGGAGCCATGGGCGGATGGAGCTAAGCGGGCGAGAAGCCACGCAAAGACCCAGAGTGTCCGCCAAGTAGAACTGGCCATGCGCGCGTAAAGGTGTGCCAGACGCGGGTGCCCACGAAAGAAGGGCCGATTCAAATGATGCACAGCTGCCCGAGCGCGCGCCGGGCGAAACCATCCCGCGCACCCGACTTCAATCTCGATGGCTGCCTGTTGCGTAGAACCTTGAAACGATGACAGTACGCCGAGCACGGCACTTAGAGGATCGGCAAACATATGTTCCACTGAGTCCTCAAACTGCCGGTAGCGCTTGAGGGGGAACAAATCAGGCGCAAGCCACATTTCTTGGTGCCAAACGCGCCATCCGTCAGGAATGAGTGCGGAATGCCTACCCATAGGATCGACGAGAGCGTCTGGGTAGGCAGCTCGCAACTGTGCTGTCACGAAAGTGGCGAGTCGATCGGGAGACTGGACGAAGAGTCCAACGGTATCATGATGGGTTGCGAGGAGAAACGTCAGCCGGTCTCCACGGCGGCAAGCCTGATGGATCGTCGCCAGCGCCTGGTCCATGTACACTGGCCCGCGACTGTTGGTAGCCGGCACGCGGAGGGAGAGGAGCATGTTGATACGCAGAATACCAGGTTTTGTCCTAGTCGGTCGATGTGACCGAAATAGCTAGCCGAGTAATCGTTGAGTTCTCAAAGGCAACTAAACCGCATTGCGCGTTCCGGTTGCTGGTCCTGGAAAACCCATTCAAGTGACGATACCGAGACGGACATGAGCGAGACGCACTTAGTTCAAATCCCAGAGTTCAGCGCGCCTGCCGAATATGCAGTAAAACTCACGCTGCAAGTCCCTGGACCGATGTACCCACACCGAAAACACAAGGAGTATCGACTGCTAACTGTTGCGGGGGGAATTACGCTGCCGTTCGTTCCCTATCCAGGACTATACTTGGCGTTCTCGAAGCCGCACTGGAAGAGGAAAAGAGACCCGGTGA
>JAHBXR010000053.1 GCA_019636335.1 Pirellulales bacterium | reverse complement strand
AACGACACGAGGGGAAGAGATGCATCCCAAGTGCGAAGCACTGGCGAGGGCAACAATCGATCTCCTCCTCTCATTCAATTCCTCCAATTCCTCAAGGCTTTCGACTTCGATGCGTATCGCATTCGCCGCACTTGCCATCGCCTGCTCTTCGCCGGTCTGCCTGGCCGAGACGAATGTGCCGGCCTTCTTGACGAGTCGCGAGCCGGTGGCGGCCGATGCGGCGACGCCCCCCGACCACTGGTCGGCCACAGAAAACGTGCGTTGGAAGGTCGATGTGCCGGGGCTGGCCTGGTCGTCTCCCATCGTGTGGGGCAACCGTGTCTATCTCACCACCTGCGTCACGTTGGGCGAGAATCAAGAACCCAAGAAGGGGCTCTACCTCGAGGATCTCGACGCCAACAAGTATCCCGTCGACAAGAGCGTTCACGAGTGGAAGGTCCTCTGCTACGACCTCGACTCGGGCAGCCTGCTGTGGGAGCGCCTCTGTCATTCGGGCGTGCCCCCCAAGCCTCACCACATCAAGAACACGCTCGCCTCCGAAACGCCCACCACCGACGGCGAACGCATCTACGCCTACTTTGGCAACCTGGGGCTGTACTGCTTCACCATGGATGGCGAGCCGGTCTGGTCGTTGCCGTTCGAAGCCCGCGAAACGAATTACGGCTGGGGAACGAGCATCTCGCCGATCGTCTACCAGGGGCGTGTCTATATCGTGAACGACAACGAGGAATCGAGCTATATGGTCGCGCTCGATGCCAAGACGGGCCAAGAGATGTGGCGCGTTCCGCGCGAGGAGAAGACCAACTACTCGACGCCCTTTATTTGGGAAACGCCCGAGCGTACGGAGTTGGTTGTCTCGTCGATTGGTTATGCCCGCTCGTACGATCTCGAGGGCAAGTTGCTGTGGCAGATCAAGGGGCGCTCGATCCTGGCGATCCCCACCCCGTTCGAGCGCTTCGGCAATTTGTACCTCACCTCGGGGCACGTCGCTTGGGGCGAGAACCCGATGTACGTGATCAAGCCGGGCGCCGAAGGAGACCTTACTCCCAGCGAAGAGAAAGGGGCCGCGCTCAGTCCGCACCTGGCCTGGTACCAGCCGAAGGCAGGGCCGTATCACCCCACGCCGATCATCGTCGGCGAGCAGATCTACGTGCTCTACGATCGCGGTCTCATGGCCTCGTTCCACGCCAAGACCGGCGAGCCGGTCTATCCGCGCAAGCGCATTCCCGAGGGACGCGCCTTCACCAGCTCTCCCTGGACCTACGGCGACAAGATCTACTGCGTCAACGAGGATGGCGTGACCTTCGTCCTCAAGACCGGCCCCGAGTTCGAGGTGCTCTCCACGAACGCATTGCAGGAAGACGACATGTGCATGGCCACGCCCGTGATCGTGGGAGACAAACTGTTGATCCGCACGGCGGCGCGGCTCTACTGCATCGCGGCCGGGGCGGCGCCGACGGCGGTGGGGAGCAAGTAGCGGAAAGCTCGGAGATCGGAGATCGGCCCCGCAGCCTGTTAGCAGTCTGTTGAGTTTTTCAACGGACTGCTAGGCACGATCGGGTTGGTAGCGGGCCTGTGCCTCTTCGACCTGGCGGTAATACTCGCGGCGAGCGAGCGAGCCGGCGGCCGCTTCGTCGACGACGCAGACCACGTCGCGATGCAACTGCAGGGCGCTGGCCGTCACTTGGGCGGTGACCGGCCCCTCGATCGTGGCGGCAATGGCTTTGGCCTTGGATGCCCCGCAGGCCAGGAGCAGGCAGCGGCGCGATTCGAGGATCGTGCCCACGCCCATCGTGATCGCACAGCGAGGAACCTCTTCCTCGCTGCCGAAGAAGCGGGCGTTGTCGCGTACGGTTTCGGAGGTCAGCGTCTTCAGCCGGGTGCGGCTCCCCAGCGACGAGCCCGGCTCGTTGAAGGCGATGTGGCCGTCGCTGCCGATGCCGAGCAACTGCAAGTCGATCCCCCCTTCGTCGCGGATCATCCGCTCGTACTGCTCGCAGTGGGCGTCGAAGTCGAGCGCGCGGCCGTCGGGCACGTGCGTGTTGCGCACGTCGATATTGAGGTGATCGAAGAGGTTCTCCTGCATGAAATGCCGGTAACTTTGCGGGTGGGTCGGGTCGAGGCCGACATACTCGTCGAGATTGAAGCTGGCGACGCGCGAGAAGTCGAGCCCCCCTTCGCGGTGCAGGCGGATCAGCTCGCGGTACAACCCAACGACGGTCCCGCCGGTGGCCAGCCCCAGCACGCAGGTGGGACGGCGGCGGACGATTTCGGCCACGAAACGAGCCCCACGGCGGGCCACGGATTCGGCATCTTTCTCGACGATCACGCGCATAGAGGCTGTTTTCCGGGGATGAAAGCTGGCTAGGACGTTTGGAGCCGTCGGGTCTATAATTGCGGCGTTTGGCCGCTGCCGACGTGCCCGAGGGTGGGACGTTGGGGAATGCCGGCCACCGATCGGCGACGGAGCTCCGATGCGGACCATTGCAATCATCAATCAAAAGGGGGGCGTCGGCAAGACGACCACCTCGGTGAATCTGAGCGCGGCACTATCGGCGCTCGGCCGCCGCGTTTGCGTGCTCGATCTCGATCCGCAGGCGCACGCCACGCTGCACCTGGGCATCGCCCCCGGCCGCGACGATCGCTCGATCTACGACGTCCTGACCGGCTCGGCGTCGTTGGCCGACGTGCGCTGCCGCGTCTCCGACCAGCTCTGGGTCGTCGGCTCGCACATCGATCTGGCGGCGGCCGAGGTCGAGCTGGCGGGGGTCGTTGGCCGCGAAATGATTCTCCGCGACAAGCTGCGCGACGACCGCGAGGATTTCGATCTGCTGCTCGTCGACTGCCCCCCCTCGTTGGGCGTGCTGACGCTCAACGCCTTGTCGGCCGTCGACGAGGTGATCATCCCGCTCCAGCCTCACTTTCTCGCCTTGCACGGGCTGGGCAAACTGCTCGAAACGGTCGAGTTGGTGCGGCAGCGCATCAATCCGCGTCTGCGCGTCACGGGCATCGTACTGTGCATGTACGACGGCGCCACGAAGCTGGCCGCCGAAGTGGGGCAGGACATCGAAGATTTTCTGGCCCACGGGCGCGAGCAGCGCTCGCCCTGGTCGCAAGCGGTCTTGTTCCAGACACGGATTCGCAAGAACATCCGCCTGGCCGAGGCGCCCAGCTTTGGGCAATCGATCTTCGACTACGCGGCCGACTCGAACGGTGCGGCCGATTATTTGGCGCTCGCGCACGAGATCTTTCTCGAGCCTGGTCCGGCGGAAAGCTCCGCCTCGACGGCCGAGGAACCAGCCGCGTCGGGTCTCACTTCGTAGTCCGGCTATGCGGGTCGTGCGGCAGCTAGGCATTGCGCCGCGAAAGGCAAGCGCGTGTCTGTCAATTTATGCCGTCTTCAACGGCCGTAGTGTCGCTGTGCGTCTTAAGCGGCGCACTTCCTTTTCCGCTCGCAGGGCCTGATTTCAGGCCCTGTTTCGCGCTTTCGGCCCGCCGTGCGCACGGATCGTATCAAGGTTGCCGCCGGCCATGTTCCGAATCGTCGGATGGTACCGCCTGCACGCTTCCGGTGTTGCCGTAGGAATGGGTTTTGCGCCGCGCCGCTGAAATCTCGTATTCACGAGTGCGGTGGCGACGATGGGAAGCACTGGAACGGAATTTTGCCATAGGAGGCTCGCTCACGCGGCGCTTAGCGCGGGGGCGTTCCCCGACACAAACCGCACGGTTGTGCCGGCGCCAGCGAACTTGGCGGGTCTTCCCGAAAGGAGTCGGTATCGATGAGAATCTTCGCGCCTTTGTCTTGGGCGGCGGCCGCCTGCGTGTTGGGCGCCGCGGCCAGCGCGCCTGCACAGCAAGGTGGGGCAGCCCCCTCGTACCTGGCGGTGCCGGCCCCTGTCGGACAGTATGGGTTCACCGCGCAGCAGGCCCCCACGTCCGGCTATCCCGCGACGCAATCGTACACAGCGCCGGCGGGCTACTACGATCCCACCGAGCAGCCGGCTCCTCCGGCTCCGGTCCACGAGAACAAGTTCGACGAAGCGCTCAGCTCCGAGTGCTGTGACACTTGCCAACAATGCTGCGAAGCGCCCCGTTCGCTGTGGTTCGGCTCGGCCTACGGCCTGGTCATGACCCGCAGCAAGCCGAACCGCACCTGGTTCAGCGCCAACTCGACCAACTTCGACGACCAGTTGCTCAACGGCCAGGATGTGTCGGACGACTGGGGCGGCGGCGGCGGCTTCACCTTCGGCCGCGCCTTCTGCGGCTGCGGCGACGGCTGCAGCATGCCGGCGATCCAGTTCAGCTACTGGGGTCTCGGCCCGATGAATGACCAGGCGACCCTGACCGGCGGCTACTACAACACGCCGATCTACATGTCGCTCAATCCGTTGGGCGTGGGCATGGCCGACGACTACTTCGACGGCTCGCCCGAGCATCGCCTGACGCGCGCCAACGAAGTACACAACGTCGAGTTGAACCTGATCGAATACCCCGTCTTCAGCACCAACCGCACCTTCAATGTGAGCTGGTTGGCCGGTATCCGCTGGTTCAAGTTCCGCGATCACCTGATCTTCAGCGCCGTCCGCAACGGCTTCACCTACGGCGATGCGGAAAATACGGCCTTCTACGACGTGAACGTCGATAACAACCTGATCGGTGCCCAGTTGGGGGCGTACGCCAACCTGCAGCTCACCGATCGCTTGAGCATCTTCGCCACGCCGAAGTTCGGTATCTACAACAACTACATGACCCAGAACCAGTCGCTGTACCTGCTCCAGCAGAATGGTGCTCCGGGCTTCGATATCAACGCGAAGAAGAACGACGTGTCGTTCCTCACCGAAATCGATCTCGGTGTGAACTATCGCTTCTCGCGCTGCATCACGGCCTTTGTCGGCTACCGCGTGGTGGCGGCGACGGGCATCGCGTTGTCGGACGACCAGGTTCCCCCGTTCCTCAACGACTACCCCGAGATGGAACGCATCGAGTCGGATAGCTCGCTCGTCGTCCACGGTGCGACGGCCGGCCTGTGGTTTAACTACTAAACCGCAGCGTTCGCTCGAAACGAGTCATTCCCTCCCAGGCCGTGATCGGCAAGTGCCGGTCGCGGCCTGGATTTTTAATGTTCCCCTCTAAAGCAGGGCGGGGCACTGGGGGTGGCGTGGGCTTCAGCCAATGGCGGATGTTTGGCGAGTGCCCTTAGGTTTGTTGCGCGCTTCCAGGGCTTTGATGGAAGGATTCCGTGGCGGTCCGGTCTCCCGGGCATTGCCCGGGGCGACCTTTTATCGAGGCGGCAGCTTGAGCCGCGGATTGGCCAGGTCGAGCCGGTACATTATCTGGTTGTAGTCGTACAGCGGCGTCTGCACGGGCGCGGCGCCGAAGCTCTGCGTGTACGTCCCCTCGAAGTAGATCACGCGGCCTCCCTCTTCATCGAAGAACGGATGGTGCTTCGGGTTGTAGAACGAGTACTTGTCGTGCGTCACGATCTGGCGGGCTTCGGTCCAGGGACCCGTCGGCGCGTCTGCTTCGGCGTACCAGATTTCGCCCAGGTTCGACGTGGTGCCGCCGAGCTCGCCGAAGATCATCACCCAGCGGCGGCGGTGCTCGTTCCAGTAGGTCGAGCCACGATGCGCGACGACGTCTCGTCCTGACTCCACGTCGCGAAAGACGAAACGGGCTTCGTCTTGCTTGATCTGCTGCTGGCGGATCAAACGCTGCTCGGTAGCGCGGTCGAGCGCGGGCGCGTCGTGGCGCCACTGGTAATTCAATGTGCCGTCGGCCGCGCGATCGAGCCGCGGCTCCTTGAGGGTCGAGCCGGGCAACAGACAGGTAAAGGCCTCGTACTGCGCCAGATCGGCCAGCGACGCTGCGTCGGCCTTCACGCGCTGGAATGCATAGGGGTGGGCGAAGTAGACGTGGTTCACCCCGCTGTCGTCAACATGTTGAAACGTGTGCGCGCCGATGGGCTGAACCGGGCCATCCAAGGCGAAGGCCACGACCTTGTCGAACGTGTTCGTCTCGTCGTTGAAACGGACGAGTCCCCATTCGTAGACCTCGAGGAACTTGCGCACTTTGACGTAGTGGGCGAACATCTGCTCGCTGCCGTCCTCTGACTTAAGTACGGTGAGGGAACCGATCCACGTCGGCCCTTCGCCGGGAAGTTGTGCCGTGGGTCGGGCAAAACCGTCTTCGCCGACGAAGTATTGGAGATCGATCCCGACGGCAGGCCTCAATCCCCCGTTGGCCGGCAGTACCGAGGTGGCGCCCGGCACGTGAAAATTCCCCAATGGATAGCTGGGCCGATTCGTATCGCCCCAGAACCAGTGGATCTTGCCCCGATAGACGTCGCACACGACGCTGTCCGAGCCGAAAACCTGCGCGTTCAGCAGCGGTTGCTCGATGGGGGCCGCGCGTCCAAGCAATACGGTATCGCGATAGATGCCTCCGCCCGTGACGCGGTAGAGTCGCTCAGCGATATTGCGGCGATCGATCTCCAGACGTGCGTCCCCCCCGGGAGTCAGTTCGAGCTTGCGCCCCCGAAAACCGAATCCATCGGCGGGAAACTCGTAGCCGTGGCCGCGGACGTGAAAGTAGATCTCCTTTCCCAACAAGTCGGGCGCGGTGATTGCCACCAGCCCGTGACTATCGGTGACGAACCGCTGGTTGTTCACCGTTTCGAGTTCGATGAGGGGCACGCCACGCCCGGTCGTGGCATCGACGACTTCGATGGCGAAGGGTTCCATCGTTGGAACGGCAAAACACAGGGCAACAAGCGTCCGCAGACAGAGGGTCGCCATGATCAGGTACTCCGGGACTCGGCCGTAGCGTTTGTCACCATAAAAGCAGCTTCAAGCCTAAAAAGGGGAGAAGG
>JAHBXR010000052.1 GCA_019636335.1 Pirellulales bacterium | reverse complement strand
GCACTGGACTTCGACGCCATGTTCGAGCGCCTGCAGCGCCGCGTGCGTGACGACGCTCAACTCCTCATCGGCAACCATCTCCAGGGCGTCGAACGAAGTCAAGCCGGGTCGCGACGCAGACCTCTCGAATGGAAAAGTGTGTGGCGAAAGATAGGTAAATTCGCCCGTGGCGACATCCCATTCCCAGACGGTCATGCCGACCAACGTAATCGCCTGTTGGAGGCGTACGTCGAGAGATCGGCAGGCATCTGCCTTCGGTGGATCCTGGCGCTGAGTAGGCGGGAGGTTTGCTGACATGCACCCTAAGCGCAGCAATGGCGAGCCCCTCTTGCGAGGGCTCGGCGATTGCCGCAAACGTGGGGAGTCCGTTCAAGTTGACATGGTCACGATACCGCACGGACGCGTCCATTTGATCCCGCAAGGGAGCGCGGTGGACTCGCGATCGGCTCGCGGAACGGCAAGCATCAAGGCTCTTTCATCCAGTGTCTAGAAGTTCCGTGCTAATGGCAAGATCGGTCAGATAACGTCCAAGCTGCGTTCATTCCTGCCAGTTGCGCAGATCATCTAGCGGGGAATCTAAAGAGATTACTTATAGGAGCTCCGGAGATCGCTGGTTTGCCAACTCACCGTTCACAACCATTCATTGTGGTGGAAGAACCTTGCGGCCGACCGCATGGCGACTTTACGGCTATCGAAGGCGATCGATCTCGTCAACATGAACGCTTTGTCCTGCATTCAATCCTGCGTTGGCGCGAAGCTCGGCCTCGTATTCGGCGCCGGTACCGTCGTGCTTGGGACGCTAGCAAGCGTGCGTAGCAAGCAAGTGCCTGGGTGTACATGCAGGTCGTCGGCCTCGCAGGCTTCTTCCACCGGTTGACTCACGCGAACGTTAGGACGCGGATAACGCGGGAATGCTCGCAGGGCTTCATATTTCCAATGTGAAAGGACGAATCGTGTCCACGGCGCTTCACAAAGAATCGACTCAGCACAAAAGTGCCCAAGGCAACGGATCGGGGACCATGCAACTCGTCAGTTTTCGCCTGGCACAAGAAGAGTACGGCATCGAGATCACCAAAGTTCAGGAGATCATCCTCGTGGGCGAGATCACGCGGATGCCGAAGACTCCCTACTACATTCGCGGCTTGATCAATCTCCGCAGCATGGTCATTCCGATCGTGGATTTGCGCTTGCGCTTCGGCATGGAGCCGCAAGAGACGACCGACGAGACGCGGATCATGGTCGTCAATGTAGCCGGTAAGACGATCGGCATCGTGGTCGACGCCGTGAGCGAAGTCCTGCGAATTCATCACGATCAGATCGCTCCGACTCCGCCGACGATCGCCGGCCTGGGCCACGACTATCTGTCGGGCCTCGTCAGGGGCGAGAACCGCCTGCTCATTCTGCTCGACATCGACAACATCCTCGGCCAGGCCGAAGGCGAAGCGGTCGATGCGCTCGTGCAAATGGATCCCCCTGCCACCTCGCTGACCCGCTCGGCCGTCTGAGCGCGAAACGAATCCTTCACCTTACGTACACATTCGATTTCAGGAGCATAACCCATGTCACCGACCGCCGTGCTGAAGAAGCCCAGCAAGTCCGCCAAGCCGAAGAAAACCAACGCGGATACCGACGTCATCCTGTTGCAGGCACAGTTGGCCGCCGTCGACCAGTCGTTGGCCGTCATCGAGTTCAACCTGGACGGCACGATCGTCACGGCGAACGAGAACTTTCTCACCACGCTGGGATATCGCCTGGATGAAATTCAGGGTAAGCACCACAGCATGTTCGTCGACGAAGAGTATCGACACAGCCAGGCCTATCGCGACTTCTGGGCGCAACTGAATCGCGGCGAATACCAGGCCGCCCTCTACAAGCGGTATGGCAAGGGGGGCAAGGAAGTCTGGATCGATGCCCGCTACAACCCCATTTCCGATCAGACCGGCCGGCCGGTGAAGGTCGTGAAGTATGCCATCGACATGACGGAGCGCTGCAAGACCGAGACCGCCGCCGCCGAGAAGACGGCCATCGTCGAGAATGCGCCGATCAACATCATGCTGGCGAACAAGGACGGCATCATCACCTACTTGAACCCGTCCTCGGATCGCACTCTGCGTTCGATCGAGCACCTGCTGCCGGTGCGCGTCGATCAGATCGTCGGCAACAGTTACGACGTGTTCCACAAGAATCCGGCCCACCAGCGCCGGTTGCTGGCCGATCCGAAGAATCTGCCGCACGAAGCGCAGATTAACGTCGGCACCGAGATCCTGCAGCTCAATGCCAGCGCGATCTTCGATGCCGAGGGGCAGTACATCGGCCCGATGGTGGCCTGGAACGTCATCACCGAGCAGGTGCGCATGAAGGAGCGCGAGACGGAAGTCAAGCGCCAGACTCATGAGCTTATCGAGCAGGTCATCGCCAGCAGCGATCAGTTTGCCGAGAGCTCGCAAGTCATTGCCAGCAGTGCCCAGTCGCTGGCTAGCGGGACGCAGACGCAAAGCGCCTCGGTAGAACAGATGAGTGCCTCGGTCGACGAACTGGCCCGCTCGATCGAGTCGGTCAAGGAAAACGCCGGCGATGCCGATCGGGTAGCGAAAGAGACGAGCGACCTGGCCGAAGAAGGTGGCGCCGCCGTCCAGAAGTCGGTCGAGGCGATGGATCTCATCAAGAACTCGTCGGCCCAGATCAGCGAGATCATTCAAGTGATCTCGGAGATTGCCAGCCAGACGAACCTGCTGGCCCTGAACGCCGCGATCGAGGCCGCCCGTGCCGGCGAGCATGGCTTGGGCTTCGCCGTCGTGGCCGACGAGGTGCGCAAGCTGGCCGAACGCTCGAGCGAAGCGGCCAAGGAGATCTCCACGCTGATCAAGGAATCGACGCAACGCGTCGAGGACGGGGTCGCGCTCAGCGAGCAGACCGGCGTCGCCCTGCAGAAGATCATTCAGGGTGTCGAGGCCACGGCAGGCAAGATCTCGGAGATCGCCACGGCGACCGTCGAGCAGGCCAACAACGCCGTCGAGGTGTCGAACGCCATCCAGAGCATCGCCCACGTGACCGAGCAGTCGGCCGCCGCCAGCGAGCAGATGGCGTCGAACGCCGAGGAAACGAGGGCCCAGGCTCAATCGCTGCGCGATCTCGTGTCCAAGTTCGCTCTGGCCAACTAGTCAGCAATCGTTCCTGCAACACGCCGGCCAGCGTGCGGCGCGTCTGGCCGGCGTGGTTGCAGGAGCCGATCCCCCCCCTCCGTTCCGCGAATCGCATGTTCGAGGTAATCGCCCGTGGCCAGTTCCCTGATCGACCCGCTCGCGCAATCGCAGATCCCTCCCGCACAAATGCGCGAATACATCGATGTGATCTACCGGACCACGGGCATCCGTATTCCGGAGCAAAAGACCTCGCTGATGTCGAATCGCATCCGGCGGCGCTTGCGCGCCACGGGCGTGGTCGATTACGAGGCCTACCTCAAGCATCTGCGCGGTCTGAACGCGAAGGATCCCGAATGGGATGCGTTCTTGCAGGAGATCACGACCCACGAAACCTACCTGTTCCGCGACGAAGCGCAGTGGCGCTGGTTTCAGGATCAATTCCTGCCCCAGGTGGCCGCCCAGGCAGGGAACGGAGACGCCAGGCGGCAACTGCGCATCTGGTCGGCCGCGGCCAGTACGGGGGATGAGGCGTTCACGATTGCCGCCTGCATCGCCCACAAGCTGCCGAACTTCGCCCGCTGGTCGATCACGATTCTCGGCACCGATATCGGGCTCTCGGCACTCGAGGAGGCTCGTGCCGCGGTGTTCTCTCCCCGGGCCATGCGACTCGTGCCCGCCGAAATACGGGACAAGTTCTTCGCCCGTGTGTCGGACGAGGGGGCCTACCGTGCGAAGGAAGTGTTGCGTGGAATGGTCAGTTTTCGCCAACACAATCTGTTGGGTCCGTTGGCCGAGCAGCCGTTCGATCTCATCTTTCTCAAGAACGTGCTGATCTACTTCGACAAGCAATCGAAACAACCGGTGGTGCAGAACATTCGCCGCATCTTGCGGCCCGACGGGTATCTGGTGACCGGGCCTGCCGAGGGGGTCTCCGATCTGCTCCAGGGCATGGCCCGTGTCGAGTCGTGGTTGTTCCGCAATGCCGCCCCTCCTGCGAAGTCTTAGACCGACGAGATCATCATGGCTGACGAATTCTTTGAAACGATGCTCGGTGAGTTCCTCGCTGAATCCGAGGAACACCTGACGAGCCTGAACGATAACCTGTTGAAGCTCGACGAGTGGGTCAGCAGCCTGGGTCAACAAGACTCGCGTCGCTGCGATGCCTCGCTCATGAACGAGATGTTCCGCTCGGCGCACAGCATCAAAGGCCTGTCGGCCATGATGGGGCTCGCCGATATCAACGGCCTCACCCATCGCATCGAGAATGTCTTCGATGCGGCGCGCAACGATCAACTGCCGTTGACCTCGGAGATCGTCGAACACGTGTTTCAGGCGGTCGACCGATTGCGGCTGATGGTCGATTCCTTGACAAACCCCACGACGCCCACGGTGGCCTGCGACGATATCGTGCATGCCATTTCCTTGACGTTGCGCGAGGCCGGCGTCGAGAAAGACGCCTCGCAGAAGGCGGATTTCGAGAGTGCGCTAGCCGCGTGCCACGACGCGCCGAGCGACTCTGCCGCGAGCGAGTCCGACGTCTCCGCGACGACCGATCTCGGACCGCCCTCGGAAAGAGCCGACGCGACAACGGACGAGACGGATCCCCTGGCCGGTATCGAGGATGATTACAGTGCGCCGTCGGCGTATCTCGAGATCTTCGTCGATGAGACCGGTTCGGCGCTCGACGCGCTGACCGACGCCTTGGTCGAATCGAACGGTCCGCTCGAATCGCAGGCCGTGAATGACCTGCTCGTGCTGGCCCATCGGATCAAGGGATGTGCCGCTTCGGTGGGCATGTTGCGCGCCGCGCGCTTGGCCCATTTCATGGAAGACACGCTGCAGGCGCTGCGCGACGAGCAGCAACCACTGATGCCCGAGCTCGTCACGTGCCTGCTCGGCTGCGTCGACGGTCTCCGACGCTACATTGATGGCATCAAGATAGGAAAACCGCATGCCGATGACTTTGGCCGACTGGTACTCGAGTTGCAGACGTGCTTTGCCGCGTCGAGATACGGCCAGGAAGTGAGCGCGACCACAACCGCGCCAGTTCCGCCCGCCGAGACGGCTGATTTTGCCGCGCTTTGCGAACGAATTGCCGCGGAAGCTCCCATGGGCCAGCACGGCATTATTGGAAACGTGCGTTTCTCGTCGACGCAACAACTGCGCGGCATGAAAGCCCGTTTGATCTACGAGAAGCTGTCGCAAATCGGTGAGCTGTTCTTCGCCGATCCCCCCGAGTCGACGGCGGTCGAGATCGATGATCTGGATCGGCTCACCTTCGGCATCGTCACCGATTGCGATCCCGAGACCGTGCGAAAACTTGTCCATGTGTCGGGAGTCGAGCGACTCGAGATCAGCGCGTTTGGCAAGGCAGCGCAGGAGGGGCCGGGCCCTGCTGCGAGTCTTACTCCCCCAGGGACACCACCATTGGCAGCGCCCGCGACGGCCGAGGCAACGGCCAGTGAAGCACGAGCCAGTAGCACGGAATCGACCAACTCAGAGACGGCGCCGAAATCTGGCGAGGGAGGCGCTATCGAAGCGAGCAAGCCAGCCGAAACGATTCGTGTCGATATCGAGCGGTTGGATGAACTGATGAATCTGGTCGGGCAGTTGGTCATCAATAAGGCGCGGTTTTCGCAGATCAGCGAATCGCTCAAGCAACTAGTGGCACGCAAGCAATCGGCAACGGCCATCAACGAAGTGGTGGCCACGGTGCGCCGGCTCGACAACGACCTCAAGTTGGCAACTCAAGACATGGCGCCCAACCCCGACCTGGTACGCAGCCAATTGCGCCGCATTCAAAGCGGACTCGAAGGAGTCCAACGCGACGTGGCACGGCTGACCGAGGTGCGGGCCAAGGCGAACGAACTGCTGGAGGCCGTTCATCAGTTGGATCGCGTCTCCGATAGCTTGCAGAAGAGCGTCATGAACACGCGCATGGTGCCGATCGGCCCACTGTTCAATCGCTTCAAGCGGGTGATTCGCGATATTACGCGCGCCAACGGCAAGGAAATTCGCCTCGAGATTCACGGCGAGAAGACCGAACTCGACAAGCGGATGATCGATGAGCTCGGCGACCCGCTCGTCCACATGATTCGCAACTCGGCCGATCACGGCATCGAGTCGCCGGCCGAACGCCAGGCCGCGGGCAAGACCCCCTACGGCACCGTCTCGCTGAACGCCTACCACAGCGGCAACTGCATCGTGGTGCAGGTGAAAGACGACGGCGGCGGTCTGCGTCCCGAGAAGCTGCTGCAGAAGGCGCTCGGCAAGGGTTTAATCTCGCCCGCGGAAGCCGAGAAGCTTTCGCCGCAACAGATCTACCAGCTCATCTGGGAGCCCGGCTTCAGCACGGCCAGCCAGATTACCGATATCTCGGGCCGAGGTATGGGCATGGACATCGTCCGCTCGGCGATCGAGGATTTGAACGGGCATGTGGATCTCGACAGCACGCCCGGCGTGGGAACCACCTTCACGATCAAGCTGCCGCTGACGCTGGCCATTTTGCCCAGCCTTTTGGCGGAGGTCGACAACGACGTCTTCGCTCTCCCGATCGAGTCGGTGGTCGAGATTGTCAGCATTCCCACGCGACAGTTCGCCACCGTGCATGGCCAGCTCACGGTCGATGTGCGCAATCGCGTCATTTCGGTCGTCGATCTCTTCGAGGCGTTCGATTGGAACCGGCCGCGGGGGGCGGAACGCAACGAGCCGGGCACCACGACGCTGGTCATCGTCAGCTCCGAGGGACGCGAACTGGCGATCATCGTCGACAGTCTGCTCGGAGAGCAGGATGTCGTCATCAAGTCCGTGTCGGAAAATTATCGCAACGTGTCGGGAATCGCCGGGGCAAGCATTCTGGGCGATGGTCGAGTGTCTCTCATTCTGGACGTCCCCTCGCTCGTCGAGATGGCCGCCACGGGACGCTAAGCGCCATGCGCACGATCATCGCATTACGCTTGAACAATCCTACGATTCGAGACATCGAGTAAGCTCATGAATCAAACATCAACCGTTCCTGCCCATCTCCCGTCGCTCAACGAGCTGTTTGGCATGGCGACTGCCACCGCCTCGCACGCGCTCGAGCGTTGGACGAATGGCGCCGTGACCCTCTCGCTCGAAGAGCTCCACGAGGCACCGCTCGAAGAGGCCGCCGCCCAGTTGGGCGTGAGCGAAGAGCGCACCGTCGTCATCCTGCTAAGCATTGCCGGCGAACTGACCGGCGACTTCGTCCTTTGCTTCGGCGAGCAGGATGGACGCCTGCTTTGTTCGGCGGTGACGGGCATGCCCACGAGTGAAGGAGAGGAATGGTCCGAGCTGGATCAGTCGGCGTTGTTGGAAACGGGCAACATTCTCGGCAGCGCCTATCTCAACGCGCTGACGGCACATTTAGGGCAGCAATTGGTGCCGACACCGCCGCAGTTTGTGCTGGACTACGGGGCGAGCGTCGTCGAACAGGTGCTGCTGCCGCACGGCATGCTTGCGGACCTGGTCTTCGTGGCGCGCACGACGTTCCGTCATGGCGCCGGTCGCTCGCTCGATGCGCAGGTGTTGTTTGTACCCGGCCCCGCGCTGCGCGACGTGATGGATCAGGCCATCTCCAGCCACTAGCCCTTCGAGTGCCCCTTGAGAAAGGTGGAGAGGACGTATGATCACCTTGGTTGATGCCGGCTACAAGTGCGAGCCGGTCGGCATGGGCATGATCTCGGTCGCGAACCATCCCCACGAGTTGTACTCGGTGTTGGGATCGTGCATTGGCGTCGCGATCGTGGACCCGCGGGCGAAGTTGGGGGTGCTGGCCCACGTCGTGCTGCCCGAGTCGAACGGCCGGCGCGGCTCGCCCGGGCGATTCGCCGATACCGCGATCCCGCACATGCTCGAGCTGTTGAAGGAACGGGGGGCGGCGCGCCGAGGACTGGTGGTCAAGATGGCCGGCGGGGCGCAAATGTTTGCCTGCAGTAGTCAATTGCAGATCGGCGATGCCAACGCCGCGGCGGTGCGGCGCGTCCTCCGAAGTGCTGGACTGGCAATACACGCCGAGGACATCGGCGGAACCGAAGGCCGAAAAATCACGGTGGATTGTGCCACGGCACAGTTAACGATCTGCCGCGTCGGACGTCCGGAAATCGTCAT
>JAHBXR010000051.1 GCA_019636335.1 Pirellulales bacterium | reverse complement strand
CTGATTCTCCAATTAGGACGCCATGGCTACCAGCCAGTGACCTCGACCGATTCGCTCGGCGAGGCTTTACGCATGCTTGTCGAGCGCAAGACGCAGGCCTGTCGGTCATCCCGCTGACGATGCGTCAATCGCCCGGATACGGCGCCGTGCCGCGCACGGAGTACCACAGGATGCGATTGAACGTTTCTTCGTCGGCCCGGTCTTCTTCTTCCAGATCGAGCTCGAGCGACTGCCGGGCGAAGCGCCGGCCGCGCTCGTCGAGTTCCGCCATCTCTTTGTTCATCTCGTCGAGCGGGATGCGATTCTTCACGGCCTGATAGGGGGTCAAGTCGGGCTCGTCCTGAAAGCAACTCCGCATGGGCGTGGCGCTCAGGTCGAGTTGCGTCATCGGTGGCAGCCCGAGGATCAGCTCGATTGTCTTGACCAGGCCCGTCTGGTTGTAGCAGGTCGAATCGACCGTTTTGCGCTTCGTGTAGGGGGAGATGGCCAGCCCGACCGTGCGATGACCATCGACGTGGTCGAAGCCGTTCTGCGGATCGTCTTCGGTCACGAGGATGCACGTCTTGGGCCAGAAGCGGCTGTTCGAGACCGCCTCGACCACCATGCCCAATGCCAGATCGTTGTCGGCCACCATCGCTCGGGGCGTGGGAGAATTCGGCCGGGTGCCGTTCGTATGATCGGCCGGCAGGAAGAGGTAGACGAGGTTCGGGTATTCCCCCTTCTTCTCGTACTCGTGCAGTTCGTCGATGAACAGCTTCGCGCGATAGACATCGGGCGTGACGAGCGGAAAGCCGGGGAAGTTTGGGTGCGTGTAGGCATCGAGCGAACGGAGATTCGGCGTCGCCGTCACTTGCACCTTTTGCGTGCCATCGACAAAGTCGGCGTAGACGTCGGCCCAACGCGCGTTCTTCGGTTGGTACGAGCTTTTGACGAACTCGCCGTAGTTGCGAAACGACTTGCGATGCGCGAGCGCATTGTCCCAGAGAAAGCCGCTCACCGGAAAAGCGAGCGGATCGCTCCCCTCGTAGGGATAGCTGCGCGTGAACTGCCCGAACTGCTTCTCGAGATAATCGGTCGCGTAGGCGGCGTTCGCCCAGGAGTGCCCGTCGGCCGAGAGCACGCCCGAGCAGTAGAAGTTGTCGAGCAGGACGAACTCGCGGGCCAGCTTATGTTGATTCGGTGTCACCTCCTCGCCGAAGATGCAGAGCGAGGCGTCGCCATTTCCCTCGGGCATGTCGCCGAGCACCTGATCGTAGGTACGGTTCTCCTTGATGACGTAAATCACGTGCTCGAAGACCGAGGGCTCGCCGTGACGCAGGGGGACGGGCACCGGTTTCGCCTCGGCGCGCGGTGGCTCCATGCCGGCGAGCGAATACCCCAATCGGTTGTTGGCATTCACCGTCTCGGTGTATTGCCGCAGTGTGGCCGCGTCGGGCAGGTCGATGAGCGAAACCGAGCCCAGGTGATCGTGCGAGTTGCGACCGATCGACTGAGGCGCGGCGGGATCGTCGCCGTCCCCCTTGCCTTCGCGGCGCGGCGCCTCTTTGCGCGGCTCGAGCGAGCCGTGCCCTTTCACGTTGGCCACGAACAGTTGTTGACCGTTGGGGGCGAGTTGGACGGCGCCGGGATACCAGCCGGTGGGAATGAGCCCTTCGATATGGCTTTCCGCTGGCGCTCGCGTGCTGTCTCCGCCCGCGGAGAACCCCAGCGCGACGACCGCCACGCAATTGCCGGTGCCGTTGGCAACGAAGAGCGCCTGCCCGTCGGCGCTAAGGGCCACGGCATTCGAGCCCGTGCCGAAGGGAAGCTTGGCCTCCGGTTTGCAGTCGATGGTTTCGACCACTTGGTTGTCTTCGGTGCTGATGACACTGACCGTGTCGCTGTTGGCGTTGGCCACGTAGACGAATTTGCCGTTGGGGCTGCTCGCGATGCCGCTCGGATGTCCGCCGACGGAAATGGCGCCGGTCTGCGCCCATTTGCCGTCGACGTGGGCCACGATCGAAACGCTGCCGGTATTGGCGACGTTCGTACGGGGGTCGATCTTGACCGGCGTGCCCGAGGTCGTCAGCGTGTCGGCGTCCTTCGGGGGAGGGTCGCCACCCCAATTCGAGACATACACCCGGTCGCCGACGACCACCGGAGCGTAGGGCGCCACGCCGACGGGAACGCGGGCCACGACTCGGCCATCGCTGGTGTTCAACAACTGCAATTCGTTGCCGCGGGATGAACAGACCCAAAGGTGCCCGTCGTCGTGCCAGGCCATCCCGGTCGGGTAAGGGGCTCCCCCCACTTCCGGCGCGTCGAGTGCCAGATGGCCCTCCCAGTCGTAGTTGCCCTCGGGTGTGCGCTTGGCGATTCGTACGGCTCCCTGCGAGTCGCTGGCGTAGAGACGCTCGCCACGCTCGAGCAGTCCCACGGCGCTAAAGGCACTGGCCAATCCTTTGGTGGCAGTCAAGGGTAAGATCTGCTTGATGGTGCCGCTGGCGCGGTCGATGAAAACCAAATTGCGCATGTTCTTGGCGACGACCGTCTTGCCCGCTTCGATCAGGAGCACGTCGACCGGTCGTCCGGCGAACGTGACCTGTTTTCCGGCGGGTTGCAGGATCTGGTTCGTCGGCACGACGATGCGGCCGTCGGCCTGGAGCCCCACGTTCAATTCGTCTCGTTCGTCGGCGGCAACCGACAAACAGGGGGGGAACGCGATCAGCAAGAAGAAGGACGACAGGCGCAGAGTTCGGTACATCGCAGAATGGCTCCCTTTTTCGTGACCCGGCTGGGACGGATCATAGCAGACGAAATGGCCCCTTGCCCGGTACGAACCCTCACCGCGCATGCCGGAGACTGTTTCCGGCAAAACAATCTTTGCCAAACGGGGCTCCAGCGGGTTCAATAGCATGCGGGGAATGGAAAAAGTACCAATACCGCGCGGTTTGTCGGCGCCTGGCGCGCCTTGCCGCGCGGACATCAAGGGGATCGTTATGCAAGCGAGGTCGTTGCTCGTCGGCATTATCTGCTGTGGAGTGCTGGGCGCGGTCGTGGCGCCCCCTGTCGAAGCCGCCAAGATCGGCAGCAGCGCGCCGAACATCACGTTCAAAGATATTCGCTGCCTGACGCGCAGCCTGCAGGATCTGGGAGAGTCGAAGGGGTATGCCCTCGTCTTTTTGAACACGACCTGCCCCATTGCCCAGCGCTATCTGCCGCGGCTGGAAGAGCTGCACCAGAAGTATGCGCCCCAGGGCATTCAAATCGTGGGCGTGTACAACGCGCAGCACGAGGGCCCCAAAGAGATCGCCGCGCACGGACTGGCCGCCGGCCTGACCTTTCCGATCGTGTGGGACGAAGAGCAGAAGGCGACCAAGGAACTAGGCATCGAGCGCGTGCCGCAGGTCGTGCTGCTCGATGGCAGTCGCAAGGTGGTGTATTCCGGGCGCATCGACGATCAATACCGCAGTGGCGGCGTGCAGCCGAAGGTGGGACGCCACGATCTCGTTGCCGCGATCGACGAACTGCTCGCCGGCAAGCCGATCTCGATCGCCGAGACGCCGGTCGACGGCTGCAAGGTGACGGCCTGGCGCGAACCGAGCTTCGATTTCCCGGTCACCTTCCACGAACACATCGAGCCGATCTTGCAACAGCGCTGCCAGGGCTGCCATCACGAAGGAACCGCCGCGCCGTTCGGGCTGGTGACGTTCGACGAGGCCTCGTCGCAGGGAGAGATGCTGGCCGAGGTGATTCGCGACGGACGGATGCCCCCCTGGTACGCCCATGCGGAGTTCGGCACCTTCTCGAACGACCCCACCATGTCGCGCGAAGAACGCGATCTCGTGGCGGCCTGGGTCCGCACCGGCATGGAAAAGGGTGACGCGTCGAAGGCGCCGGCGCCGCTGGAATTCGTCCAATCGGAGTGGCGCATCGGCGAGCCCGATCTCGTGCTGACGATGAAGAAGCCCCACAAGATCGAGGCCACCGGCTACATTCCGTACAAGTACATCTTCCTGCCGCCGCCGTTCAAGGACGACACCTACGTCGAGGCGATCGAGATTCGCCCGCACAACCGCGCCGTGGTACACCACTGCAATGCGTTCTATGCCGATGCCGTGACGATGAAAGCCGGCGCTGGTTCGTTCATCACGGGCTACGTGCCGGGGGGCGTGCCCTTCACGCTGGTGCCCGGACTCGCGCAGCGCATCCCCAAGAATGCGGTGATCGGACTACAGATCCACTACGTCACAACGGGCAAGGAGGAAGAGAGCACGATCTCGATCGGCTTCCGCTATGCCCGGGGGACCGTGCAAAAGACGACCCACTTCTCGTTGCTCGATCCGCGTGATATCGCGATACCCCCCGGCGATCCCTTCTACGAGATGAAGGCCCGTACGAAGATCGAGAAGGACGCCACGTTGCTGGGGCTGTTCACGCACATGCACCTGCGCGGACGCGATATGACGTTCAACGCGTTCTATCCGAACGGCAAGCAAGAAACGCTGCTGCAGATTCCAAACTACAACTTCGAATGGCAGTTGGGCTATGTGTGCCCCGAACCGCCCCACGAGAAGAAGTTGCCCGCCGGGACGGAAGTCGAGGCGATTGCCCACTTCGACAACTCGAAGTTCAATCCCTTCAACCCCGATCCCGAGTACACGGTGCCCTACGGCGATCAGTCGTACGACGAGATGTTCAACGGGTTCATGTTCTACGTCTACGACGAGGACGAGTTGAACCTCGAGATCGATCCGAAGACAGGGCACGCCCTCCAGGACGAGCAGACGAAGAACTAGCGCGGCCAGGCGCCGGCGTGCTCGCCACGTCGGCGCCTGGCTGGCGACGCGACTTTGTCGGCTGCCGCAAACCCGCTTCTTGCGCCCGCCGAACGTCCCCTCGCGCCATCGGCGGCTTTCTCTGGCAACACTCTGTTGCAAATCACCACCTTCTGCGCTCTAGCAGCTAGGAAGGCGGAGATCAGCGCCCTCGACCGAGCAGGTCTGGGTGCGGTGCATTCACGGCATTTCCGCCCTTGCACCTTTCGTCCCTGCGCCGGCGAGGCCTTCGGCCACTTCGCCCTGTGCCAACTGTTTGTGCCGATCGAGGAGTTCGGAACCGTGAAGTGCAACATGAAGCAACAGGCAGTGGCTCGCGCGGCGTTGGTCTTGCTCGTGGGCCTGGCCTTCGCCGCGACGATCGCCGGCGGGGCCACGGCCGGCGATCATCACCACCACAAGAATCACAACCACCACAACCAACATCAGGGTTCGTTCAACGTCCAGCCGTGGTTCGGTAACTTGCAGCAGTTCGATCAACAACGCCACAAGGTGGGCAAGCCCTCGCAGGTACACCATCAACCGAAGCAGGTAAAGCCGTATCTCAACCCGCAGGGGAGTTCAGACCACCCCCCGCACGCGAGCGGCTGGTGGTTGGGGGTGAGCACGCAGGCCTTCGGCCGCGGTCCGGAGGTGCAATTCGTTTCGCACGGCAGCCCCGCCTCGCGCGTCGGCATCGAGCAGGGAGATATCATCCACGAGGTCGACGGCATACCTGTCAGCACGCCGTGGGAGTTGTCGCAGGCGATTCGCTTTTCGGACGGCTACGTGCGTTTGCTCATCGAAGACGTGCGCACGGGAGACCTTGCCTACCGCATGGTGCGACTGACGCGCCGTGTCTCGCAGGTCTATTAGGGCTGACCTGGCGCTGGATCTACTATCCACGTCGAGCGGCCGAAGTTTCGGCGGCTCGACGTGGGCTTTTTTGCGCGCCAAAGGTACTCGCCCGGCGCGGGCCTATTCCGCTCCGCGCAGCCCATGAGCCTAGGGCGCCCAACGGAAGCCAGGAATGCGTGAGGGCACCGTTCTTCAAAGTGGCTCATTGGCCGCGCGGACAGCAATAATGCCGATTGAATGCTGTTCTGACGCGGTACATAATCGGGCACGCCCGGGCCGGAACATTCGCTTCGGCGCGGGCGGGAGGCAGCCCTTTCCTTTTCTAGCGCGCTCAGGCAGGCGGAGATTCTGATGACGTTCGTTCGTATCGCCCCGGCGATGTTGTTTTTTCTGATCGTGGCGGTGGCGCCATCGGCCGCGGCCGAGCATGGTCCCGTGGCGCGAGGCGCCACCGACGGCCAGTGGCGCTACTACAGCGGTGACGGCGCGAGCACGAAGTATTCCACGCTCGACCAGATCAACGCCGAGAATGCCGGCCGCGTGAAGGTCGCCTGGGCCTGGGACACCGTCGACGCCGAACTGCAGAAGAAGAATCGCGCGCTGGGCACCTTCACGTGCGAGGCGACCCCGTTGGCCATCAACGGCCGCCTCTACACGAGCACCTCCCTGTCGCAGGTTGCCGCCATCGATGGTGTGACCGGCGAGACCCTCTGGGTCTTCAACCCCGAGGTCTACAAGGTCGGCCGACCGACCAACCTGGGCTACGTGCATCGCGGCGTGGCCTATTGGAGTGACGGCGACGAGGAACGCATCTATCACAACGCACACGACGCGTTTCTGTATGCCCTCGATGCGAAGACGGGCAAGCTCGTCGAGTCGTTCGGCGAAGGGGGGCGAGTGGACCTCGCCAAGGCGATTCCCCATGCCAAGCACGCCGCCAACTACACGATGACCTCGCCGCCGGTCATCTGCCGCAACGTGGTCATCACCGGCTCGTCGATCTTCGACGCGCCACTGAATAAAGAAATGCCGCGCGGAGACATTCAGGCCTTCGACGTGCGCACGGGCAAGCCGGCCTGGATCTTTCACTCCGTGCCGCAAGAAGGCGAGTTCGGCAACGACACCTGGAAAGAGGACTCCTGGAAGTACACCGGCAATACGAACGTCTGGACGCCGATGACGGTCGACGAAGAGCTCGGTTACGTCTATCTTCCCTTCGGCACGCCCACCAACGATTGGTACGGCGGACATCGGCCGGGCGATAACCTGTTCGGCGAATCGCTCGTGTGCGTGAATGTCGAGAACGGCGAGCGGGTGTGGCACTTCCAGACCGTGCATCACGGGCTGTGGGACTACGATCTGCCCGGCGCCCCGGTGCTCTGCGACATCAACGTCGACGGCCAGCCGATCAAGGCGGTGGCGCAGATCTCGAAGACCGGCTTCACGTTCGTCTTCGATCGTACGAACGGCAAGCCGGTCTGGCCGATCGAGGAACGTCCCGTGCCGCAATCGACCACGCGCGGCGAGATCACCTCGCCGACGCAGCCGTTTCCCACGAGGCCTGCGCCCTACGAGTTGCAGGGTTCGACCGAAGAGAACCTGATCGACTTCACTCCCGAGCTGCGCAGCGAGGCGCTCGAGATTCTGAACCAGTACGATCACGGGCCGTTGTTCACACCCCCCACGGAACGAGGCACCATCAACCTGCCTGGCTGGGCCGGCGGCGCCAACTGGTGGGGCGCCGCGTTCGATCCCGACACCGGGCTGTTCTATATTCCGTCGGTCTCGTCGCCGATCGTGGTGAAGCTGGTCGAGCCCGATCCCGAGCGTTCGAACTTGACGTTGATTCGCAGCGGCGGTGGTTTTGGCGGCGGATTGAACGGGCCGAAGGGGCTGCCTCTCTTCAAGCCCCCCTGGGGCCGTATCACGGCGATCGATCTCCACACGGGCGATCACGCTTGGATGGTGCCGCACGGCGACGGCCGCCGCCAGCGAGTCAGCGAGCTGGTTGGTCACGACGTCGGCCCGCTCGGCAGCGGCGGCGGTGGACCGTTGCTGACCAAGACCTTGCTCTTCATCGGCCAGGGAGGCAGCGGCCGAGGTTCTCGCAGCGAAGGAGGCTCGAACTTCCTCCGCGCCTACGACAAGGCCACGGGCCAGGTCGTGGCCGAAATGGAATTGCCCGCTCCTCCCAGCGGCACGCCGATGACCTACCTGGCCGGGGGCAAGCAGTACATCGCCGTCGCCACGCAGAAGGGAAACATCGTGGCCTTGAGCTTGCCCGCGGAATGAAGGCCTCGAATCTCCAACGTCACGGAAAACCTTTAAAGGATAAAGGGGACGCAAGTCGTTGTTTGCATCGAAATTCTACTCCCGTCCCCTTTATTTCTCTCGTCCCCTTTATTTCTCTTTATTTCTCCCACTCCGGCCTCGTCTTTCTTGATTGGCATGGATATCTTCCCTTCAGTCTGTCAACTATCTCGCTTGTTCATGTAATGCCATGTTGCTTCAGGACGGCTTGTTCGTCGCCAGACACCCATCCAAATATTTTGGGTTCCCCGTCCAGCATCTGAATGAGGTAGTGGACATCGAAATCGATCGTGACATCCGATTGGTCTTTGCGGCCATAGGTCGCCGTCCATACGACATGAGCTATGCAATGATATTCGTCGATCGGCGAGATACGGACGCTACGGGTGCGCATGTCCTTTGTCCCAATTTGGCGATAGTGTTCAAATCCCTGTCGCATGACTTGCTTGAACTGGTCGTCATTCTGACTGACCATCACGCCGGCAGGCGCGGCACCGATGAATGCGGAAGCGTATGAAGACGCGATTCGATCCATGTCCGCCTCACCTTGAATCGCCTTGCAAAACAATTCTTGATAGCGATCGAACAATTTGGTCACGCTTTCTTCCAGCGTCTTTTCGATGGCTGGTTTGTTCATCGTCTCTTCGCCTCCTCGTGTACCTC
>JAHBXR010000050.1 GCA_019636335.1 Pirellulales bacterium | reverse complement strand
TGTCGTAGTGTCTTAGCTGTGAGTGCAGGACCATTTCGCGGCGATGGCCCGGTGACGTCCGGCTGCGACCGCGGTGGAGATGGCTGCTGGCCGCAAAGCACGAACTGGTGGGTGAGAGCTACGAATTGGGGCCTGCTGTCCGCCTCCGCCAAACCATCCAGGTCAGTACCGCCGCGATACCTCCGCCTAACGAAGCTCCCACCATCAACATGATCGCATTATTGCCGCAACCATAAGGGGTAACGGTAGTGAAGTCGTTGGCCCCATAGGCAAACATCGTGAACGAAGCACCCCAGAACGCTGTGATTGCGGCAGTTTCGAGGGTACGAAGGATCATGCCACTATCTTACCTCCGCGCATGAAAAAAGCCGTATGTGAGGCAGCAACCTACGGCCGAGCGCTGCGGAGACCTGCGCCCCAATACCCAGCGCAGCGGGGCACCGTGGGCGCAGCACCCCAGGCGAGGGACGCGCCCCGAGCGAACGTGAGAGATCGCACCAGACGGCGCGACCAGCAGGGCAGATCGAGCGGCGAGGAACGGGGCGTTCGCCGCCGCCGCCGCTCGTTACGGCTTAGCCCTTGCGATGTCGGATTTTGGCACGCATGCGGCGTTTCTTCTGGCCGAGCTTGCGTCGCCCTTTTCCGGTCTTCTTGGTTCCCACAAATGGCTCCGTATTTGAAATAAAGGTCTGCGCGGCAGGCGTTAACTTGGAAAACCGGGGCAACGACGGCCAAGCCGCGTGGCACCCCGTGGATAGACCGAGGAGCGTCCGTCCGGAGGAATCGGACAGCCCCGAAGTGTACCCCACCCGGGCGACGGCGACAACCGCGGTGGGAGGCGAGATGCCGTATGACTAGCAGGCTGCTGAAAAAGGTCCGTCGTGGCCTTTTTCAGCCTCGCGAAGTGCGGAGTTGAACTCCGCACCGCTCGCAAAAGAACGACTTCCGTCGCTATTTTGTGATCGCATCCAGGCGATCCTAGCAGGCTGCTAGGGTGTTACTGGCGTTTGCTGGCGAACCCGCTTCCCGCGCGATGCGCCTACCCAGGCGTGGACAACCGCCCCAGCCCCCAGGGCGACGATGAGAATCGTCCAGATCAGAGCCCACGCCCGAAGTGAACTGCCGCAGTCACCGTGATAGGCGCTCATCCAGAGCCCGGGATGGATGATTGTCGCCACGACAAGTATCGAACTGCTGGCAATCGCGTAGGACCGCATCCACACCAGCACGATCGCGAGCGCGACCATCGCGCAACTTACTTGGAACAGAATCAGCCCGTAGGCCTGAGCTTCGGCCATCACGCGGAACGCGCCCGGGCCGGAACAAGCGAGTAGATTCAGTGCAAACATGTCGCGAGCCTATTTGCGTCGCACCGGGATGATACTGAGCAGAAATTGATACCAGCGGCGGGGAGGCAAGTCGCTCTTCATGCTTCTGGCCTTTTGCGCCGAGAGCGCCACACCAGCGCCAGGCCCACCGCCATCAACACGATACCGGCGGCGAGGATGACCGATAACCGCAGTATCCAATCATCGCCCGGAAAGCGTGGTTGCCGCAGGTGAGGATACTTGGCAAACATCCACGCCATTCGACCCGACAACATCAATCCAAGACCTAAAAGCACTATCCCGGACCAACGAAGCATCGTTGATCCGTCCTGTCTCTCCGGCTCTTTCGGAGGCTCGTAAGGATTTTCGCCCATACCGCCATCCTAAACGCTGCGGGACAGCATTGACCATCAAAAGGGTCCATCGCGCCGTCGTGGTTATGGTCCTGGCAGCTTGGGTGGCTCGCAAGGGGACGATTCCATAAAGCGGTGGTACCCCGCGCATGAAAAGAGCCAGTCGGATCGTAGGCCGAGTTCCCAGTCCGTTACGGCTCTCTCCCCTGCACGCGCTCCGTGACATTGAGAAATCGGTAGGGCGTCTCACTGGTAGAAAAATAGTTCGCGTCGTCCAGCAGTTCCAGGTTCGCTCCGAAGTAGTGATTCAGCACCAGCCGAAAGGCATTGACCAGGGAGATTTCCGGGTACAAATCATCTTCGCCCAGGTGATTCGGCAGGTAACACGCGAACAGGTTCGACATGCACTCGGTGACATTAGTTCGTGCGGCACTGTTCCAAGAGAGTTCCGAACGCGGTCCGTGATCCCCCACCAGGAAAATAATCGGCGGCCGCTTGGATTCTGCCAGCAACTGGTCGACTGCTTGGAGCATGCACGTGTTCACATAAAGTAGCTGCTCGCAATAGGCCTTGCGATATTCGACCTTGCTCATGCGATGACCGACAAGCATGTCCCCGTCGTCGTGATTGAATTCGCCTGGGATGTCGAGCGACGCCCCCGTGCGATCGAACACGAATGGTGGATGCGGCACGCTGAAATAGGCAAACACGAATTTCGGCTCATGGGGAAGTCGGGCAACGCCACCAAGAGCGTCGAGCTTGAATTGCAGCATGTCTCGGTGTACGTCCACCGCACGTCGAGAGCGTGTGAGCCGGACGAGATCTGGCCAGGGGGTTGCATTCTGCAAGGCATTGTGGAAGTGATTCACCGACACGTCAGTATTCAGTTTCACGTCCGACGAGTAAAAGCCCATCTCCGGAACATCGGTCACGAACGAGACGATCGAATAGCCATGTTCTCGCAACGTGTTGATCAGGGCACTTTTCTCGACCAGGGGGATGAAGTAGGCCTTGCTCTTTTCGTACTCGGACACCGCTTGCAGCAGCCCATCCAGGTATTGCAGGTTCAAGCAGGAACCGATGGACAACCCAGTCTGGCTGTAGTTCGAGGTAGAGCGGTCCGCCACGTAGAACCCCTTTGCACACAGGGCCTCGACAAAGGGGTGATTGTCGAAGTCGTAGAGATCCTTGAGCACGTCCTCCCGGCCATACGCATCGAGGATAATGAAATAGATGTCCGGGAGCGTTGTCGGATCTCTTGGCTCGGTCTCGATGGGAGCTGTCGCGAATAGATCGAGCGAGTTCGTGGAGCGGCTCTCGCGCTGGTCGGCGCGGGGGCTAGGGAGTTGAATCTGTCCGGCTGTCGACTGCTGGATCAAGATGCTGATCAAGGGAAAGGCTATCAAAATTCCCGCGATCGCGTTGCAGGCCCTGGTCCAGACGGCGAGGGACGATTTCAGACAAGTGCAGTAATACGCGGCAAGAAAAAACAGCGAGATCCAGACACCCAGCAAGAGGTAGGAGCTAATCCACGGAGACAAGGTCTCGCGGACAAATCCAAAGGTAAACGTGAGCACGATGCCCGCTCCCACAGTGAGCGCGGACTTTTCCCAACTGCGCATCAGCACCGCCAGCACGGACCAGGCAATCAGGGTCGAGACCCCGATCGTTCCCAGTGCCGTGAAGAAAGATCGGTGCAGCACGTGCCCCGGGTTGTGCGCATAGAGAAAAAGCGGCGGATAAGCCGCCAGCAAAAGCGGATATACGATACGTGGGAATCTCATCTTCCGACGTTTTTCCGTTTCAGTCCTTGATCGGTTGACCAGCTACGCAGCGCGGCCTTGGGATCGCTCATTTCAGACGAGCAGGGAGCCGACCGTAAAGTTCTCGCACCACGAGTACGGTCGGTTAAGGTCTGAAATGGCTTCCTGGAACAAACAGGCAGACGTCTGATCGCCTCACGGTACAAGCTGCCGCCCCGGACGCAGGGCAATTATACGGGAAACGTGAATGGCCGAATGGGGGCGGGCCGGCCAGGAACCGTCCGGCCGAGCCATCACACCGCATCCGGCGCTTTTGACGTCATCCAATATAGAACACGCTCCGAGCCCTCAAGTTCTGCGATACGTTGCAGCACGAACAAGCTCGAGAAGGCGGACTCGAAGCCTTGTCGCGTATAGTCCGGAAAGATGTCCTCGCGCGTCACCAGCAGTCGCTGAACCTGAGAATCGCACTTCGGAATAAACTCAATGATTAAATGTCGGCCCAGGCGATGCAAGAGCTGCGCGACCTTTTCCAACGGCACGTTGTTCGAGATTACCAGGTGATGAATCAGCGCTAAAGCCATCACCAGGTCGACGCCCGATCGCGCCAATAGCGAGTCTCGCTCCAGGTTCTGCCAGCCGAGTCCCGGGCTCGGATTCGTCAGATCCAGGACCAAGGGCAGAATCGAGCTTTCTCGTTCGCGTACGCACTGCTGATAGTTGCGTTCCACGGCATCTCGGTCGAAATCGAAGGCGATCACCTCTCCGCCGTGCTGTGCCACAAGACGGCTAAAGTGCCCCGTGTTGGCGCCCAAATCCCAGGTCGTGCGCGGCTGAATGGCCTCGACAAACTCTCCGACGAGCCGCTCTTTGGTCTGGAACGCCGCGGTAGTGTAGTTCGTCTCCTCATAATAGCGCCCCCAGGTCGACTCGGCATGTTGGTAGCGAAGCCCCATCACGGTGGACTTCAAATTCTCGATCAGCGCCGTCAATTGAAATTTCGAGACACGCCGCGTGGCAACCTTGCGACGGGCATTGGCATAGCGACGTTGCGCTCGGGCGTGCAAATGGAGATGTGCCAGCAAGCCCAGTCGCAGGCGGCTGCGCCAAGGAAGGAGCCGGGAAGTGAGATCGAGCGGCAATCCATCGATATAGAGTTCGACGAATTGTCCCAGTCGTACATCGCACCAGCTCATCAAGGCGAGAGGGGCCAGAAAATGCTGGCAGAATTGCCGATAAGCCACCCACGCCTCCCCCTCGCGATAACGCTCGAACGAGAGCGTATCGATGAAGATCGGACGGTGCCCACGAAACTGAACGTTGTACGCGCTGCAATCCTTTAGCGACATGTCACAAGCCATGGCGCGTTGCTGGATTTCCAGCGTCAAGAGCGCGGCAGCCTTCCATTGACCGAAGCACCACTCGTAGGGATACGAGATAAACGCGATCTGCTCGGGCGCGAGGATTCGGTCAGCATCCGTTCCATCGAAAGAAGGCTCTGCGACCTCTTCGTGCGCGATCAGCTTTCCGTCGGCAGACAGCGTCTCGTACAGACCCGATTCGATGAGCCGGTTGTAGTCGTCTCGATAACAGGGGTTCACCTGTCGGCGCAATCGGCCGTCGCGACGAAAGAGAAAGCCGGCAGGGTCACGAAACGAAGCTGGCAAGGCCTCGTCAGGGATCGTTCTGCTCATGACTGCCGCCACGCTGGAACAGTTTCGTGACTCCATCGCGAACCTTTTGCCACGACATCTTAAAGGCCCACAATCCGCCCAAAACAATGGCCAACGCGGCCTGGAGAACGATGCTCCCAGTGCCCGGGTCGAGATAGGCGAGCAAGACGCGAGAATGGATCGCGAGATCGCCTGAAATGAAGTGTCCCAACAGAGTCATGTCCCATCTCATCGCAGCGCCATTCGGATTCGAGCATAGCCGGTCGTTGTCGCGTGCGGGTATCGAAGCGGCCACTCACGCGCAAGCGGATGTCGAAACATCCACTTTACCAACCAGCCCCCGACGGGGCGACCTATTATTCGTCTCGGCGCCCGGTACCACTCGGGGGAACGCCGAGGCCGGCAAGGAAAGCAGTGGAACTACCCGGCAGTGCCATCGACAAAGTGCGGACAGCATACCGCATTTCCGGCGCACGCGGAGCCCGTTGCTCCTTTACTTGTCTGCCAGTCGCTGGTTATTCAATTCGCGGGCTTGCTTCCAGGTAATCACTTCCACACCCGTCGCTCTGACGGCCGCCATGAATTCGGGGTCGCTAAAGATCTGCCGGTCGGTATCGCGGATAAGGTTGCTGGTGGTGATCGCCTGCAATTCCTGGTCGTTAAAACCACAGTGCAGAATCAGGTAGTGCATGCCCGGCGGACTGTCCGCGATCGCTGCCAGGTACTGAGCCTTTTTCTCCTCGACGCTCCCCTTCGTGTAGAGCTGGGTCATGTGATCGAGCACCGGTAGCTTGTGCTCGTCGAGCGTGCCAAGCAGTTGCTGGGCGCGTGCGCGGATGGCCTCGTCCGGAACTTCGCGACCTAAGTCACGCAAGAAAAAAACGGGAACGTCGAACTCGATGCCCAGCTTGACGTAGACCTCGACCAGATCGGGGCGACTGACGACGGCCCCCATGTGCGTATCGAGATGGGTCACCGGTACGCCAAAATCGATTGCCCGCTGTACCTGAGCTCGCAGTTCGGCCTCCACTTCTGCCGCCTTCGCGTTGATCATCACCTCGGGCACGCCACCCCACAGATAGCCCTCCGGGTCGCACAAGCTCGGAACTTTGTCTCTACCGGCGACTGGTCCCCAGCGATAGTTCTCCCATTCGCTGTTGAGCGTCAGATGAATGCCAAAGTCTTTCTCGGGGTGCGCTTTGGCGTAGGCCGCGATTTCTTTAAACCAGGGACAAGGCACCATGATGCTGGCGGATGAGACGATGCCTTGTTCCATGGCTTCGATCGTGGCCCGATTGACCGAGTGCGACATGCCAGCGTCGTCGGCGTGGATAATCACGTAGCGGCGCGGTCCATCGTCGGCAACGGCCGCCAACGCCCATGCAGCCACAACAATCGGCGACATCACCAAGGCAAGCAGATTCAAACGCATCGTCATCCAAGCTCCGAGTTCATGGGATCTGTCAAAGCCAGAAGTTTCGATTGCCTACAATCCCAGCGCGGGGCAGAGTCGAACGCCAGCCCCGCTGCGACTTCCTCTCCATTGTAACAGAGCGACGCGAGCTCCATGACGCCCACGGCACGACCCGTTTCCGGCAGGCCGGGCCGGAGAATCACTCCTCAGCCCCACGAACGCTTTCATCGGCCGCACGCTGCAATTACGATCTAAGGCTACCAAACCTTGCTTGCTGCTTGCCTGGATGCTCCGCGATCCGATCCGGGCGCGGTCGTTTACCTCACGCCCCTCATCTTGCCCACCACGAAGAGATCCATGCCCAGACCATTCTTTCTTGCCGCCGTGCTCATCGCCTGTTCGTTGACCTCGTTGGCCCAGGCCGAATTCAAAGTCGGTGTGGGCAAATCGGTGATTACGCCCGACCCGCTGCTGCCTGTTTCGGGAGGAGTGGGTGCCAGCCATCCGACGACCTCGAAGCAAGGCGATCTGTACGCCCGGGCCATGGTCTTCGAGCAGGGGGACACGAAGGTCGGCGTCGTGCAGCTCGATCTGCTCGGCTTTCCCTCGGTGTTGTGCGATCGCATTCGCAAGCAGGTGCCGCGCATCGCCGCCGAGAACATCCTGATCGGTTCGACGCACACCCACAGCGCGCCCGATTGCTATGGCTTTCCCGGTCTCGACGGCAAGGTCTCGAGCAAGCTCGAGTACATCGACTTCGTCTGCAATCAGGCGGCCATCGCGCTGAACGAGGCGCTCGACAAGTTGCAGCCCGCGCAGCTCAAGATTGCCACTGGCAAGGCCGAGGGCAAAATCGCCTACAACTACTACGCGCCCGAACTTTACGATCCGCGGATGAGCGTCATCCAGGCGATCGCGCCCGACGGCAAGACGATCGGCACGCTGGTCAACTATGCCATCCACCCCGAGGTGCTGGGTAATCGGCTCGGCGTGGTCAGCCCGGATCTCGTCGGTCCGCTGGTCGACAAGCTCGAGGCCGATCTCGGCGGCATGGGCATGTTCATGAACGGCGCCCAAGGGGGCATGATCACGGCCGACAATCGCATCCTCGAAAAGATCGCCGATCCGCTGAAAGCCAAGTGGCACGACGCGCGCACCTGGGAAGAATGCCTGCGCATCGGTCAACTGATGGCCTCCGAGGCGCAGCGTATCGTCAAGGATGCCAAGCCGCAGACCGATCCCGCGCTCGCTTGCTTTTCGCGGGAAGTGAAATTCCCGGTCGACTCGCGCTTGATGTGGATGATTATCGTCGCCTCGCCCCTCAAGTATCCGCACAACAACGACAAGACGGTCACCACGCGGTTGAATCTGGTCAACATTGGCGACGCGCAGATTCTCACCGTCCCGGGCGAGGCGCTGCCGAACATCGGCTACTACCTCAAGCGCCACATGAAGGGGAAGCACAATCTCCTCTTCGGCCTGACGAACGACGCCTTCGGTTACATCCTGACTGAGGTCGACTTCATGAGCTTCGACCGCTACGAGTACGTCTCCGAGACCTCGCTCGGCGAACGGACGGGCGAGATCCTGATCGAGAACTCGGTCGAGCTGATCGACGAATCGCCAGCACCCCCCAAGCGCAAGTAAGCGGCCAAGACTCGATCCGCGCTCGCACGGCGGCACGCGCCATGGCGCAGCCAATCGCTTAGGGCTGCGCGGCTCTGGGTTCGCGCTCGTCCAACTCGTCGAGAAACTCCAGGATCGCGTCTGCCGCCAGCGAATGCGCACGCTCGTTGGGGTGCGGATCGAAGCGGTTGACGATTAGCCCTTCTGCCGCATGCGGCGCCAGAATGGGCAGCAGATTGAGGAAGGGGATCTCTTCGCGCGCGCAGAAAGTCTCGAGTTGATCGTAAGCGCGATGGTATTGCTCATCGTCAAGATCGTGCAGAAAGGGAAACAGGACGATCGAAAAGCGAATGTCGTTTTCCCGGCAAAAGTCGCGCAAGGAGCGCAGTCGCTCGGTTTGTCGCCGCCACGTCTCGCCCCCATAGCCTGTCGGCACGATGTCGAAGTGACCGCGCGCGGCGGGATCGGTCGCGGCGATCCACCGGCACCAGAACATGTCGAGCGCGTAGCTCGCACGCAATGCCCCCAACTGCAGCACGCGCTCGTTGATGTGCTCGCCCACGGCGCGCCACTCGGGAATCAGGTCGCACACGTCGTTGGGACAATAGACGAGCACCAGATCGTCCGTGCCATAGCCTTGCTCATGCGCCCGGCGAATCAAGTCGAGTTGGGCTCCCGTATCGAGGCCCACATTCGCGAAACAATTCGCCTCGCGCGGTTTCTTGCTCCGCGCTTGAACCAGATTCGAGAGTCGATCCTCGACCTTCGCGATTCCGAAGCCGACGGCGAACGAGTCTCCCAGGAACGTGACCCGTGGTCGCTGGAGATTCGGCCGGCTGACGTATTCGTGATCGTCGCGAAACCCAGCGGCGTTGAAACGAAAGTGTCGGGCGCTCCACTGCCGCGCGACGCGACTGATGGTGAGGCCGTCCGTCGTGTCGTACCAGAAGCGAAAGTAGCACTCCGCCGCGGCGAGCAGGAAGGCGCCCAAGGCCAGAAAAACACATGCGTTGCCCAAGACCAGCCAAGGCCAGGCTCGTCGCCCCTCGCGCGCATCATAGGCACGTTTTGCAAAACGTGCGGCATAGAGCAACCCAAACGGCGCCAGCACGATCGACGTAAAAACGAGGCCCTCCCAAAGTGACGCCGCCATGCACTATCCCGCCACTCTTTCGGACCTGGAGGGCTGTTTTTGGAGCGAGGGCTGATACGCCGGTTCAGAAATTCGAGCGCGAAATGCTGACGCAAGTCATTATGAATTCGTGCCAAACCTGCTTCAAGATCGCCCCCCGATCGACTCGCAGGCTGAAAAAGGTCCGTCGTGGCCTTTTTCAGCCTCGCGAAGTGCGGAGTTGAACTCCGCACCGCTCGCAAAAGAACGACTTCCGTCGCTATTTTGTGATCGCATCCAGGCGATCCTAGCAGGCAGCCCGGAGAAGTATTCCCCAGCCTGTGGAACCTGCATCGCCCTGCGTGCCTTGCGCGACTGGCGGATCGAAATGCCGCTAAATCGGCGCCAGTTTGATCCTCGGCTCGAACATGGCAGGCTTGGTCCGCACCGCCAACCGACACCGACCGATCGTGCGGCACAAGTCCGCCCCTAAAGAGTGGACCAACCGAACAGTTCATCAGTCGCCCCAGCGAAGCTAACCCCTAGCCACTGCCCCCTGACCCCCGGGACTGTCAGAATGGCAGATCCGGGCGGGGCAGGCAGGCGGGCCGGCCAGCTTTTCCACCTCTTCGCCTCTCCCCCAGAAAACGGCCCCCGTCGCAAACTGCTGTTGAATCGGAAGTTAGTAAGACTCTGCCACGGGCGGACCCTTTGGCGCGCCGCTTGCTTTATCAAGGGGTCGGCACGGGGATCCCGCGCCCTTTTTGGCAGGCGTGCCGCGTTGCGTGCCCACCATCCGCCGCCACGCCGCCAGCAAAATCACACCTGCAAAACACCCCCCCATAGAACTTTCGGAGGCACACGAATCATGGCGACAGCGACGCGAGGCAAGAAGCAGTCCGGCAAGGGCATCAAGCTGCAACCGCTGGGCGAGCGGGTCGTCGTCGAACGCGAAGAGGCAGAGACCAAGACCGCCGGCGGCATCGTGCTGCCCGACTCGGCCAAGGACAAGCCGACGCGCGGCGTGATCGTGAGCGTGGGCGATGGACGCCTGTTGGACGACGGCAGCCGCGCCCCGCTGCAGGTCAAGGTGGGGGATCGTGTGCTCTTCAGCTCCTACTCCGGTCAGGAATTCAAGCTGGGGGACGAGGAATACATTCTGATGAGCGAGGAAGAGATCCTGGCCGTCATCGAAGGCTAAGCATGTCGCCGGGCTGAGTGCCCGCCGTGCCAAGTCTTATCTTATAAGAAAACATGAGAATCGATTTTTATCAGGAGATATTGAAATATGGCCAAGATGATTGCATTCGACCAGGAAGCTCGCGACGCCATGCGTCGCGGTGTTTCGAAGCTGGCCGCGGCGGTCAAGGTCACCCTCGGTCCCAAGGGCCGCAATGTGATCTTGCAGAAGAGCTTCGGCTCCCCCACCGTCACTAAGGACGGCGTCACCGTCGCCAAGGAAGTCGAGCTCGAGGACGTCTACGAGAACATGGGCGCCCGCATGGTCCGCGAGGTCGCCTCGAAGACGAGCGATGTCGCGGGCGACGGCACCACCACCGCCACCGTCATGGCCGAAGCGATCTTCAACGAAGGGCTCAAGGCGGTCGTGGCCGGCGTGAACCCGATCCAGATGAAGCAGGGTATCGAGAAGGCCGTCGCCGACATCACCGACTCGCTGCACAAGATGTCGATCTCGATCAAGAGCCGTAAAGAGATGGCCCAGGTCGGCACCGTCGCCGCCAACAACGACACCGAGATCGGCGACCTGTTGGCCGAGGCGATGGAGAAGGTCGGCAAGGACGGTGTGATCACGGTCGACGAAGGCAAGAGCCTCAAGACCGAGGTGGAATGGGTCGAAGGGATGCAGTTCGATCGCGGCTACCTCTCTCCCTACTTCGTCACCGATCCGCAGAAGATGCAGTGCGTGCTCGAGGACGCTTACGTGCTGATCTTCGAGAAGAAGATCTCGAACGTGAAAGAAATGGTCCCCGTGCTCGAGGCGGTGGTCAACGCGGGCCGTCCCCTGTTGATCGTGGCCGAAGAGGTCGACGGCGAAGCGCTCGCCACGCTCGTCATCAACAAGCTGCGCGGCACCTTCAAGTGCTGTGCCGTGAAGGCCCCTGGCTACGGTGATCGCCGCAAGGCGATGCTCGAGGATCTGGCCATCCTCACCGGCGGTACGGCCGTGTTCGAGAGCCTGGGCATCAAGCTCGAGAACCTGCCCATCACCGACCTGGGGCGTGCCAAGCGGATCGTGGTCGACAAGGACAACACGACGATCATCGAGGGCGCCGGCAAGAGTGCCGACATCAAGTCGCGGATCGACCAGATTCGCCGCGAGATCGAGGTCTCGACCAGCGACTACGATCGCGAGAAGCTCGAAGAGCGTCTGGCGAAGCTTTCCGGCGGCGTGGCCAAGGTCAACGTCGGCGCCGCGACCGAGAGCGAAATGAAGGAGCGTAAGGCCCGCGTCGAAGACGCCCTGCACGCCACGCGTGCGGCGGTCGAAGAAGGCATTCTGCCCGGCGGCGGTGTCGCCCTGCTGCGTGCCTCCTCCGGCGCCAAGCCCAAGGGGCTCTCGGACGACGAAGTGGTGGGCTACAACATCGTCATCCGCGCCTGCCGCGCTCCGCTGACGATGATCGCCAACAACGCCGGCCAGGATGGCTCGATTGTCTGCGAAAAGGTGCTCGAAGGGGAAGGCAACTTCGGTTACAACGCCGCCAACGGCAAGTACACCGACCTGGTGAAGGGTGGCATCATCGACCCGACCAAGGTGACCCGCACCGCGCTGCAAAACGCCGCCAGCGTTTCGACCCTGCTGCTGACCAGCGATGCCCTCATCGCCGAGAAGCCGAAGAAGGACAAGAAGGGGGGCCACGGTCACGGTGGCGACCACGACATGTACTAAACCGATCCGTCCCCCGTCGCGCGAGTGATCCGCGACGCCAGACGCATCCAGCAAAACTAGAGGCCCAGTCGTTCCCTCACGGGAACGGCTGGGCCTTTTGCTTGCGTTCCGGCGGTCTGGTTTGACTAGCGGCAACGTGCCGCACAAAAAAAACACTAATTTGCGCTAATCAGCACTAATCAAGAGTGATTGATTAGCGGGGACTAGTGTCGATTAGTGTTCTTTCGCAACTTGTGACCCTGCCGGCCGCAGCAACGAGCACTAATTTGCACGAATCAAAAAATGCTTGATTAGCGACCACGACGGCACCACAGTACGA
>JAHBXR010000049.1 GCA_019636335.1 Pirellulales bacterium | reverse complement strand
ACGCACGAGCAATTACCATGGTCAGTACCTTTCAACTGACAAAAACAACCAGACTTCTCCTGGCGCACCTACGACACGACGACACGACGGATCAAACAATCGTAACCCGAAGCGTCAGCGAGGCAGGTCCAACGCAACCTTGTCCGCAATCTGCGTCCATCTGCGAAAATCTGCGGATCCACAGATGCACGCAGATGAACGCAGATAGGGAAAACGGTATTTCGCGCTGGAGGCGGAGAGCGAGCCCTTGATCGGCGCGGGCAGAAGTAGGTCAGGTACCCTGTACCTGACAAGGTTCGACGTGCCAACTCGATCGAGTGTCAGGTACGGGGTACCTGACCTACTAGGTTCGACGCAGCCAACCCGAAAGAGCATCAGGCACAAGCAACCGCGTCGTGCCGTCGTGGTAAATCAAAACGGTGTGAACCACGACGGCACCAAGACACGACGGATCAATCAATCCCGGAGCGCGAAGCGTCAGCGAGGCAGCACCTCGATCGATGCTTGTTCCAGGAATCTCCTCGCTGACGCTTCGGGTTGAGATTTCTCAGGCGCGCAATTTCAAACAAGTGTCCGAAAGATTGTCTACAAAAAGGATCGTCGCTCCAGACGATTGCCTGCCGGGCGATTTCAAAAAACTCCGCCGGCCGATGAGGGGATTTGCCACCGTTTCTCGCTTTCTCTTCCAGAGACTTGAATGACTGGTCCGAATGGCCATTCTTGGCCGGGGGAGGGCCGGGATGTGGACCCTGCCTCTGGTTGCAAGGAGAGCGAGCATGTCCGCGGTGCAAGAACTCGATTTCGCCTGGCTTGAATCCGCCGTGAGCAAGCCGACTCGTGCGTCTGTCGAGAGGCCAGGTCCGTTCGCCAGCCGTGCTCCGGCCCTTCACACGACGGCCCCGTCGGTGGCAGACCGGTCCCTCGCCATGTGCGGTGGCTCACACACACCGAGCGACGCCGGACGACCGCGGCCTTCCATCTTTGGCGCCCTTTGTTTTCACGGTTCGTCGGCACTCGTCGCCTTGGCGATGGTTTGCCTGGCGCAGGAGTTGTTCGACATGGATCTCGTGCGGCCGAGCGATTCCGTCGGATTTGCCGCGCTGATCGTCCCGTTCGGTGGTTCGCTCATTCTGTCGACCGTCATGCTGACGGTGAGTACATTGCGACGCACTGGTGTTCGACGCGGCTAGTTCAATCGATTGTCAGGTACAGGGGTACCTGACCTACAAAACTGGAAAACGCCGCTATCGCAGTCCGTCTTGCACGAAGGCGAACGACAGGAACACTAATTCGCACTAATCGACACTAATCCCAACGATTAGCGGAAATTAGTGCCGATTAGTGTTCTTTGGCGATTGATTTCACACCACGCGCAGGCGCTCGCGTTCCAACTGCTCGGCGATGAAGCCGACTGCCTTGGGCGCCATGCGGTTGTAGTATTCGAACCCGTGGCCGCCGCCGGTGGTGTCGAGATCGCAAGTGAAGGGGATGCCGAGGGCTGCGAGCTTGGTGGTTAATCGCTCGGCGCTTTCGTGCCAGCGCTCGTCTGCCGGGTCGCAGCAATAAAAAAGATGTCGCGGCCAGTTCAGCGGGTGAACGTGCAGCGTGGCCGTATCCTGGCGAGCCTGTTCCGGATCGTCGTACATCTCCCACAACGTCTCGTCCCCCTCTTCCTCCATGCGCGTGTAATAGTCGATCGCTGGCGAGATACCCGCCACGACCGGGAAGAGCGCCGGATACTTGAAGGCGAAGCGCAGCGCCCCCTGCCCCCCCATGCTCGTTCCCAAGAGTGCGATCTGCGTGGGCTTCGTGTCCCAGCGGCGCTCGATCTCGGGCAACACGTTGTCGAGCAGGTGGCGCTCGGCGGTGAGTTGCGGATCGAACTCCGTGCAGATGCGGTTCGTCCACCAGCTCCGTTGGGTCAGGGGAGCGATGACGCGCAGCCCATGCCGGGCGAACTCGGCCGAGAAGGCCGCATTCTCGACCAGCCGGTTCAAATGGACGCCGTGCAGATAAACCACCACGAAGCCGTGGGGGCTGGGCTGCGGTGGCTCGTACACGTCGCACGGATGTCCCGCGACCTGGGTCTCGCTCCACGTGCCTGGGATGCTGCTCAAGGGATAGGACCTCGAAATCGGGTGAAACTGGCGTACCAGTCAGATCATGCCGGTAGGGCCGCTCGGCGACAAGCGGTGGCTGGGGAGTGGGCAGGGGTCAGTGGGTAGTGGACAGGGGTGTTGATCTCAGGGCGGCGCGCCTAAAATACCGGCTCGTCCGTTTGCCATCGCCGCGCCGTTCGAGGTTCGACCGTGAAGATTCTGCTGCCGGCCGCCGACATCAGCCAGGGCGTGGCGCGACTCGCACGCGAAATCACGCTGGCCTACCAGGGAGAACCCCTGACCGTGGTGGGGGTGCTCACGGGGAGCATGGTGCTGCTGGCCGACCTGATTCGCCAGATCGAGCTGCCCATGCAGGTGGGGTTGGTGCAGGCGCGCAGCTATCGCGGAAATGCCACGCGGCCTGGAGCCCTGGCGATCAATGCCCAAATGCTGCCCGATCTGCGCGGCCGCAACGTGCTACTGGTCGACGACATCTTCGACACGGGACGTACGCTGTTCGAGTTGCTGGTGCAGTTCGACGAGCTCGGTCCGGCGTCGATTCGCACGGCGGTGCTGTTGCGCAAGCGGGGGCGCGTCGAGGTCGAGTACGAGCCGCACTTCGTCGGCTTCGACATTCCCGACGAGTTCGTCGTGGGCTACGGGCTCGACTTCAACGATCATTATCGAAATCTGCCGTACGTGGCGGCGCTCGAGCCGCACGAGCTGGCGCCGGAGTCGCCCCTGTGACGCCCCCGCGGCTGGTGCTCGTGACACGGCGCTTCTGGCCGCTCGTGGGTGGAGCAGAAGCGATGATGGCCAACCTCGCGGCCGGCTTTCGCCAGCAGGGGGCTAAGACCACGATTCTTACCGCGCAGTGGCAGTCCGACTGGCCCCGCACGGTCGAACACCAGGGGGTGCGCGTCGAGCGACTGCCGCAGCCCCGTATCCGCTGGCTGGGGACGTGGCGCTACCTGCGGGCCCTCGACGATCGCCTGCAGTCCGCGGCCGATGAGATTGACCTGATCTACGTCTCGATGCTCAAGCACGACGCTTACGCCGCTGTCCGAGCCGCGCGGCGGATGGGTGTTCCCGTAGTGCTGCGTGCCGAAGGGGCCGGCGCCACCGGAGACGTCCACTGGCAACTCGAGGCGAACTTCGGCCGCAGGATCAAGCGGCAGTGCCTGCGCGCGGCGGCGTTCGTGGCCCCCAGCCCAGCCATCGAGCGCGAGTTGATCGCCGCCGGCTACCCACGCGAGCGGATTCATTTCATTGCGAACGGCGTGCCCGTCCAGCCGCTGCGCGATCCGGCCCAGCGCGAAGAGGTGCGCAGTTGGCTGGCCCGCTCGCAGCCGGGCCTGTACGTGCATCCCGGCGCCAAGCTGGCGGTCTATACCGGGCGGCTGCACGCCTCGAAGGGGCTCACCCATCTCATCGAGGCCTGGCATACCGTCGTACGGCACGATCCGACGGCGCGACTCTGGCTCGTGGGCGAAGGGCCCGAGCGCCCGCAACTCGTGCGTCTCATTCGCGAGCTGGAGTTGAACGGCAATGTCGTGCTGGCCGGCGCGTTCGATCAGGTCGACGACCTGCTGGCCGCGGCCGATCTGTTTGTGCTCCCGTCGCTCGAAGAGGGGATGTCGCTGGCGCTGCTCGAGGCGATGGCGGCCGGCCTGCCGGTCGTGGCGACCGACATTCCGGGCAATCGGCTGTTGATCGAATCGGAACAGCAGGGGTTGCTCGTTCCGCCGGCGGCGCCGGAGTCGCTGGCACAGGGCATTCGTCGCGTGCTCGATTCGCCCCAAGGGGCCGCGGTGTGGGGCGCGGCGGCCCGGGCCCGCGTCGAACGCGAATTCTCGCTCGATCGCTGCCTCGCCCGGCACCTAGAATTGTTTGCCCACTTGATAGACTCGCAGGCGAGGAAGGCGTGAGCCGTCGCATCGTTCAGATCATTCCGACCCTGGTTCGCGGGGGAGCCGAAAAGCAGCTCGTGCTGCTGGCGCAGGGCCTGGCGCGCGCCGACTTCGACGTTCACGTCATCACGCTCACCGCGGGGGGCCCGCTGCGTGCCGACCTCGACGCCACGGGCATTCCCGTCACGGCCATCGACAAGCGCTGGAAGCTCGATCCCGGCGCACTGCAGCGCCTCACTCGAGAGCTGAAGCGATTGCGGCCCGACCTGGTACATACGTGGCTCTTCGCCGCCAATGCGTATGGGCGTGCCGCGGCGCTCCGCGCGGGAGTGCCCCACATCGTCGGCGCGGAGCGTTGCGTCGACCTGTGGAAGGCATGGCACGAGCTGGCGATCGATCGCTACCTGGCCCGGCGTAGCGATCGGGTGGTGGTGAACTCGAGCGGCGTGCGCGACTTTTACATCGGCAAGGGCATCGCAGCCGACAAGTTCGCGGTCATTCCTAACGGCGTGCCGCCAGCGCCGCCGAGCGACGTGACGCGCGAGGCCTTGCTGGCCGAGCTGAACTTACCCCCGGATGCGAAGCTGATCGGCGCCGTGGGACGGCTCTGGCCGCAGAAGCGTCTCAAGGATCTGATCTGGGGGGCCGACATCCTCAAGGTGATCCGCGAGGACTTTCACCTGTTGATCGTCGGCGAAGGTCCGCAGTTCGACCGGTTGCGACGTTTCCGCCACAAATGCCAGATCGACGACCGGGTTCATTTTCTCGGCCAGCGGAACGATGTCCCGCGGCTGATACCGCATTTCGACGTGTTGTGGCTGGGCAGCGCCTATGAAGGGCAGCCCAACTCGGTCATGGAGGCGATGTCGGCCGGGGTGCCGGTCGTGGCGACCGACATTGCAGGGACGCGAGATCTCGTCGTGCCGGGCGAGACGGGCTATCTGGTACCGGTCGGCGATTGCGCGGCCTTTGCCCGCCACACCGACCGACTCTTCAACGAGGTCGAGCTGGCGCGCCGCCTCGGCAGTGCCGGCCGCGCACGCATGCTGCGCGAGTTCAGCGTGGAGCGGATGGTGGAGCGCCACATCGCGCTCTACCGCGAGCTGCTCGGAGGGTAGAACGGCACGCCATGAACGTCGACGGCGCTACTCGAGCCGCTTCTGAAAACGCAGCGTGCTGCCGACAAAAATCACCACGGCAAACAGCCCCAGCATGGCGCTCTGATGCCACAAGTCGGCCGCATCCGCTCCGCGCAGGATGATGCCGCGCAGGATCTCGACGTAGTATGTCACGGGAATCAACGTCGAGAGGAAATAGATCGGCAGGGGCATCGATTGCCGCGGAAAGACGAATCCGCTGAGTAAGACTGACGGGAGCATAATGAGCAGCGCCATCTGCGTGGCCTGCGCCTGATTGGTGGCAATGGTCGAGATAAAGATGCCCAACCCCAGGCTCGGCAGCAGAAACAGCGCCGAGAGAGAAAGCAGCAGCGCCAGATTGCCCACGATCTCGACGTGGAACACATAACGCATCAGGGCCAGGATCAAGACCGTCTCGACGAAGCCGATCACGGCAAAGGGAATGAGCTTGCCGAGCATCAAGGCCCAGCGCGAGACGGGAGTGACCATCAATTGTTCCATCGTCCCCCGCTCGCGCTCGCGCACGATGCTGAACGACGTGAGAAAGACGGTGGTCAATTGCAGGATGATGCCGACGAGGCCCGGGACAAAAAAGTGGGCGCTCTCCATGTTCTCGTTGAAGAGCATCTTGGGTCGGAGATCGATGGGCAGGCTGCCGCCGCGTTCGATCATTCCGGCCAGTGCCTTGTGAAAGGCGATGCCGTTGGCCACGTTGAGCGCCTGGCTGCCGACGTTGTTGTTCGATCCATCGATCAGCACCTGTACCTGGGCCGAGCGGTGGTTGAGCAGATCGTCGGAGAAACGCGGGGGGATGACGATCCCCACCTGGGCTCGCCCAGCCACGATGGCTGCCCGCACGCCCGCCACGTCGGTGGCTTCTTCGACAATGTCGAAGACATCGGTCGCCGCGAACTCGTGCAGCAGCTCGCGGCTGCCGGTCCGGCGATCGGCATTGAAGACGACCGTGGGAATGTGCCGGACATCGGTATCGATGGCAAAGCCGAAGACCAGCATCTGGATGCAGGGAATCACGAACACGACCCGGGTGGCGGGGTCGCGCCGGACCTGGATCACTTCCTTATAGATAATGGCTTTCAGACCGTCGAGCATCGGTGCGGATCGATCTTTTCGGCGCGAAAATGCCGGCGGGACAGGACCTTGCGCCGACGGCCGTGCCCACGGATAGGACGCGAACCATTTGATTGCTTCGCAACTAGAAATACAATGGAGAGATCGCACTGGCGGGGGGCGCCGCTTGCCAGGGTTGCAGGTCGCCGGCACTTCGACCGGCACAAGCGACCTTTTACAGCTTCGCAGACAAGCGGGCAGATTCTCTCGAACCGGTAACGACCTTTGCCCAGCGCTCCGGCTCCAGCCAAGCCTTCTCTCTCGGTACCGCGCCGCTCTTGGCGCCGCGGATTGTTGCTGCGCGCCGGCAGCGTGCTGGCCGGCTTGTTCGTGGCGGTATTGCTGGTCGAGGCCGCTCTCTGGCTGTTCCAGATCGAACCGGCGCGGATCCGCACCAAGCTGTTGCTGATCAAGGCCGACTCGAAGCCGATGCTCACCTACGGGTGCTACTCGAGCAATCCGAACGGCGAGTTTCGCGCCCTGCCCGACACGAGCGAGGGGCGGTGGATCTTGATCAACAACATGATGAAAATCCGCGAGCTGCCGCTCGAGGAGTTATCGCAGACACCGTGGTGCGTCGAGTATCGCAATTCGCAGCTTGGCATCCGCGACCGCGACTACAGCGTGAAGCCTCCGCCCGGGGTGCTGCGCATTCCCGTCTTCGGCGATTCGTTCGTCCTGGGCGAAGGGGTACAGATCGAGAAAACCCTGACGCGTCAGACCCTGCAACATCTCGGCCCCGAGAAGTTCGAACTCATGAATTTCGGCTCGTCGGGTTGGAATACCCGGCAGGAGCTGCAAGCACTCGAGACCAACATACCTCAGCTGCACGCGAAGCGAGCCATCGTGGTCTTCACGGCCAACGACGTCGAGATTACGCATGAGCTCGAATCGCGGCAGGAGTTCATCAACGACCTGATCAATATCCGCGACGAGCACCTCGAGCAGCACGAAGCCGAAGCTTGGTACAACGGCCCGTCGCGGCTCGTGCGTTTCGTGGGGAGCAATCTCGAGATGCGCCGGATCGGCAACGAAACGATCCAGTGGTACAAGGACATGTACGACGAGCGCTACAACCAGGCGAACTTGCTCCGCTTCAATAGCTTTCTCCAGCGCATGGGGTCGCGCACCGATTGCCAGGTGGCGTACGTGCTGTATCCGCTGATGGAAGGCCTCGAAGGAACCTATCCCTTGGCCGACGTGCATGCCAAGGTAGCGCAAATGGCGAAGGCCGCCGGCATGCCGGTGCTCGATCTTGCCCCCGCCTTTCAGGGCCAGAAAACCAGCGACCTGTGGGTCCACGATTCGGACCACCATCCGAACGGCAAGGGACACGCCATTGCCGCCAAGGCGTTGGCCGACTGGCTCAAGACGCTGCCTGGCTTCCTCGATCTCCCGCCGGTGCCCGCCGCGGCGCCGCCGGTCGCACCATCGGCCGACGACTCCGTGCCCCCCGCGGCGGATGATGAAGAAGAAACGCTGCCGCCGGCCGGAAACTGACCGCGAAGCGGGCCTGGCGTGGCCTCCCGGATCGCCCCTCAACAGAGTAAGATGCCGTGCGCGGCGCTCTGCCGCGAGTGTATCCCGAAGGTTCCTGCCACGAGGTGTCGCGCGATGCTTTGGTCTTTGCTGGGCGTGTTGCTCATCACCGCCATTCTGCTCGTTTTGATTGGTATCACTGCCAAGGTAGTCCTGGGCAGTTAGTCGAGCAGCGGCCACGTCGCCAATTTTGCCTTGGCGCGCGGCTCAGATCGCGTTCCAGTGGCGCGCTTCGTCGATCGCCTGCTGCACGAGAATCAGCAGGGCATTGGGATCGTACGGCTTGCGAATGAAGTACTGGCATCCCGCCGCTCGGCTGCGGCGAATGATGTCGGGCCGTTCCATCCCGCTCAAGATAATCACCGGGATGTGGCACGTCTCAGGCGTGTCCGACAGTTGCTGGCACACGTCGAAGCCATCGATGTCGGGCAGTCGCAGGTCGAGCAGCACCAGGTGCGGGCGCTGCGTCTGGGCGATGGTCTGCCCGAGCCGGCCCGTGCTCGCCGACACGGTGCGGTAGCCCTGTTGTTCGAGCCGCTGACAAAGCACGTAGGTCTGATCGTCATCGTCGTCGACGATCAGGATCGTGAACGGTTCGGACACGGCACGTCGACGGAGCGACGCCTCGGGCAGCAGATGCGTGGACATAGTTCGATCGCAGGCGGGGGCTGATTTCGGCAGCGCGGGGTCAATCGTCTGCCGAGGTGGGGTTCGTTCGTGCGCAGCCCGGCGAAGTCGAGGAACCCTAGGTCGCGCGCCGCCGCGTGTCAAATTCTCAACACGTAGCAAAAGCGAAACGCCCGGCCCCGCACCTGGCGCCCTTCGCTTATCCCGTACGGACGGCATAACCGCGCGGACGCGGGGCGCTTGTCTGCCGTTCGCGGCGATTTAGAATGAGCGTTTTGGCTGCGCCGGGTGAGTTGGCTCGCGCAGGGCTTCTTTTCTCGCATGAGGTAGCAAGGCATGGGTGGCCCGATTGTACGTACTGGCGCAACGCCGGAGTTCTCGAAGGGTTGGGAGCGAATCTTCGGCAAGCCGAAGACGTCGGCCGCGGCGGCTCCCAAGAAGGGGAAAAAGCCCGCCAAGAAGGGGAAGAAGTAGCATTCCGCTCCGGCGACGTCCGGCCCACTGCCCCCCGCGCCGCGGTTTGCTCCCCGCCCGGGAGCGACCTATCCTTGCCGCGCCACCTGCTGCGCTCGATGTTCGAGCAGCGGCCGTCGTCGAGTGGCGTCTCGCGGAGGGCTTTTTTTCATGCGTCGCCAGATCTCGCTGGTCGTATTGTTCGCGCTCGCCGGGGCGCTGGGAACTTCGCTCACGCTCCAGGCGGCCGACCGGGCCGACTCGGCCGCGCCCCAGGGCGCGCTGATGGAAAGCCCGGCAGTGCGCGACGTGGTCGAGCTGGTGCGCAAGGCTGCCGAGCTGGTGCGTGCCGAAGGTGAAGATGCCTTTGGTCAATTCCAGGTGCAGGGTGGCCCCTGGTACCACGGCACCACCTACATCTTCGTGAACGACCTGGAGGGGGACGTCCTGGTCGACCCGAACCGACCGGAACTGCAAGGCACGAACCAGATCGGCCTCGAAGACCAGGAGGGCCGCCCCATCGTGCAGATGATGCTCGAAGAGGTCGCCGGCCCCGAGAAGGAAGGCTGGGTCCATTACCTCTGGCCCAAGTTCGCTCTCAGCGAGCCCTACTGGAAGAGCAGCTTCGTGATCGGCGTGACCGCTCCCTCGGGCAAGCAGTACGTGGTCGGCAGCGGCCTTTACGACGCAGGTCCGCAAGGCGTCTTCGTGATCGATACGGTCAACGAGGCCGTGACGCTGCTCGAGAAGGAAGGCCGCGCAGCGTTCAACACGTTCCGCGAACCGAACGGTCCCTTCCGCTACTACAACACGTTCGTCTATGTCTTCGACGACAAGGGAGTGGAGCTGGTCGACGGCGCCTTTCCCGCCTTTGAAGAACAGAACCTGCTCGACTATCGCGATCCGGATGGGCAGTATCCCGTGCGCGAGATGATCGAAGGAATGAAAACCGCCAGCCAGGGTTGGCACAAATTCAAGGCGCTGGCTCCCGATTCGGCCCAGGTGGAAACGAAGCTCGACTTCGTGCGCAAGGTGCAACTCGACGGCGAGACCCTCTATGTCGGGTCGGGGCTGTATCTGCCCAAGCAAGAGTAATCGTGTATAAGCCACGAGGCGTACGGTTTGGCGAAGTAAACGTCGACGCCGGCCCGTTGGGCGAGCCGCTCGTGTTCGGCGAACTCATTGCCGTTATCGAAGGTCATCGTCCGTCGCGTCTGGGCAGGCAAGCCGCGAGGCCCACAGGGTGCGAAAGAACACTAATCGGCAATTGCGGTAGGGATGGCCCTTTTGGGTCACCCCTACCGCAATTGTTCCGTGCTTTTGCGCCTCATCGATCACGCCCCAACCAGCGTGCAATCTCCGACTTCGGAGTCTTCGTTTTGTTCCACCGGTAGAGGACTTGTCGTTCCTCGAACGTAAGATAACTTGCCATCGCTGGGCCTCCGTGCGAACGCCGAACTCTTGGTAAGACTCAGCATTCAAACGACCCAGCGATCTTTCTCCCACACCAATCAACACGCCCAGTGTTGCATTTGGATTTTGACTACGCCCCAGTCTAAAATGAGCCTCTTCTCCTTCATTCCCGTTTTGCCGCGCCACGAGCCCATCCATGCTTCCTCCTCCACGGCCCTCTTGCCGATGCCGGGCCGGTCGATCGTGGCGTGCCCTGGGGCACAGGTGGAAGTGGCGCGATTCGGGGCGCCGCCCCAGCCGTTTCACACCTCGCCATGCAGGGGTTTGGAATCAGCACGCAACGCGACGGCAGGATAACACCCGCCGTCGCACCCTACATGGTTTCACATTGGTCGAGCTGCTGGTCGTCATCGCGATCATCGGCGTGTTGATGGCGCTGGTGCTGCCGGCCGTGCAAGCGGCGCGCGAGGCGAGTCGTCGCGGCTCTTGTGCGAATAATCTCAAGCAGCTCGGGCTGGCCTTGCAGTCGTTTCACGACGCGAAGCAGCAATTTCCGCCGGGCCGCGGAGGACCGACGCCGCTGGTCTTTTCACCGCAGGCACACCTGCTGCCCTTCGTCGAGCAGAATGGCCTTTATCATCAGCTCGATCTGACTGCTTCTCCCACGAAGCTCGTGATCGCGGGTATCACGTACAGTGGCGCCGCGAACGCAGCGGCGGCGAACGAGGCGGTGGGACTGTTGCAATGTCCGAGTGATCCCGGCGCGGGGCGCATCCCCGGCACGGTCTTCGGCGGCACGAACTACGTGGCCAACGCGGGGAGCGGCGCCGTCGACCATGGCTCGCTGGTGCGCGCGGACGGCGTGTTCTTTCTGACCTCGGCCGTGCGCTTTCGCGATCTGTTGGATGGCTCGTCCCACACGGCGGCCTTCAGCGAACGCACACTGGGAAACGGCATGCCTCTGGCCGAATCGAGACCCTACGACGACCTGTACATTCTCGAGCTGGGCAGAAACGTCGACGTTTCGGTCTCGAATTGCGCCACGCAGGGGACTGGCTCGTGGTACTCGCAACGCAGCGGCAAGTGGATTCTGGGGAACTACGGCAACACGCTTTACAACCACTTCTACACGCCCAACTCGGCCACCTGGGACTGCATGAATCAGGCCCAACAGAAGGGCTTCCTGGCCGCTCGCAGTCATCATCCAGGGGGCGTGCAAGTGCTGCTCTGCGACGGCAGCGTGCGGCTGATCGCCGACCGCGTCGAAGCCTCGCTCTGGCTGGGAATCGCCACGCGCGCGGGTCGAGAAATCGTCTCGCTTGAGCCATAATAGGGGCACGACGCCCTTCGTTTTATTCTCTGCCTCGAGGATTCCGCATGTTGTCTCGCTTGCTGCCGTGGTCTTTCGTGTGCCTGCTCGGCCTGGTGTCCCCGCTCGTCGGCGCCGAAGGCAAGACCGATCTGATCGAGGGCATGCCCGCAGGCGTCGACGCGAGCATCGTGAAGCAGCTCGACCCGCGGCATGTGCGTATTCAACTCGACGATGGTGATGACCTGTGCGAGCTGTGGGTGGCCAAGACGTGGAAGACCGCAGGCGAGGAGGCGCCGGCCGAGGACTTCGCGCCGATCTTTTATCCACTTCAGCCGGGCAGTCTGATCGGCGTGCTGAAGGTCGCGCGTCCTTGTCTTGATTTTCGCGAACAGGAGCTGCCGGCGGGGGTCTACACGCTGCGCTATGCGTTGCAGCCCGATCTCGACGTGCATCACGAATCGCACGAGTCGCGTGACTTTTTGTTGCTGCTGCCGGCGAAGGAGGACAAGTCTCCCGACCCGCTGAGCGATCCCGACAAGCTGATCGAGCTGAGCGCGGCCGTCACGCTCACGACCCATCCCAGCATCATTCCGCTGGTCAAGCCGGGGGAAGTGGAGCGCGAAGAGCCGCTGCGCCGCGACGAGAAGGACCCGGACGGATGGCTGCTCTTGCTGCGAGGCGAGGATGCCCAAGGGACGAAGATCCCGCTCGAGCTGATCGTGATCAAGCCGGCGGAGTGAGTTGTTGCCGAGGATCGCTACCGGCACGAACAATCCTCGGATGAATCGGCACACCAACGCACTGGAACGACTCAACCGAGAACGGAAGCGCCGCACCCGAGTGGCGACGCTGTTCCCCAACGAAGACTCGCTGCTGCGATTAGTGACCGCCGTGCTCGTCACAATCAGCGACGAATGGGAAATAACCAAGCGTTACGGAAGAAATAAAGGGGACGGGAGTAGACTTTCGATGCAAACAACGACTCCCGTCC
>JAHBXR010000048.1 GCA_019636335.1 Pirellulales bacterium | reverse complement strand
GTCCCTGATACCTTTTCTTCTCCACGACAGAAAAATAGATGACCCAATATATCCTCCTCATTCAAGGCAACCTCAAGAGCGATTCTACCCCGGAAGAATGGGAAACCTTCTTTACGGCCGCACACGAAAGTGGACTATTCAAAGGAGGCAGCGAGATCGGAAAAAGAATGGTGATTGGCGATGCGCAGTCAGCACAGCCAACGGACCATATTGTGGGCTACATGCGATTTGATTCCGACGATAAGCAGAAGATATTGGGTTTGCTTGAGAAGCATCCAACTGTCATCCACGGTGGATCCGTGGAATTGTGCGAGATGCCTAACTCTTGAGAATAGAAAAGGCTGCAGTGCTCTGAGTGCCACTGGCTCCGCCAGTGCTCGTTCGAGTCAACCGAAGCAGCGCGGCCAGCGTCTTCAGTACAACGTCGAATCCTGGCAGTCCGGGTGGTCGGGTTCTCAAGCAGGGCGAGCCTCGCTTGAAACCGCTGACCCAAACCCAAGAAACACTGGCAGAGCCAGTGGCCCCTAAAAGGGACCGGGTTATCAGCTACCGCTACGACACCTGCGACTGCCGCGTGAGCAAGGATGTCGGTTTTGCCGGGCAAATGCTTCTCGCTCGCAGGGCGAAATCGGCCTCAAACCCGTCTGGCATCGACCGTTCCGCATAGGTTACTCTAAAGGTCTGCCTGCGGTCCGGTCTCGGCTGGCCGCGGCGCGATAGAATTCATTACCCCCCACTCGTCGCGCGCGCAAGATGTTGTTGATCTCCGCCCCCCTAGCGACGAACGGGCGAAATACCGTCTCGCGAGAATATCCCCCCACATGGCCACCGACTCGAAGACATCGGCCCGTGAGGCCTGGGAAGCTGCACTTGCCAAGGCTCAAGAGCGCGACACAAGTCTGACCACCATCAGCGGTCGCGAGATCGAGCCACTCTACGCGCCGGCCGAGACGAGCGACGAGTACGAGTCGCAACTCGGTTATCCCGGGCAGTACCCGTTCACGCGCGGCGTGCATGCGAACATGTACCGCGGCCGTTTGTGGACGATGCGGCAATTCGCCGGCTTCGGCACGCCGGCCGAGACGAACCAGCGTTTCAAGTTCCTCCTCGAGCGAGGTCAGACTGGGCTGAGCACCGCGTTCGACCTGCCGACCCTGATGGGGCTCGACAGCGATCATGCCACATCGCGCGGCGAGGTGGGGCGGCTGGGCGTGGCGGTCGATACGATCGACGATTTCGAACGTCTGTTCCAGGGGATCGACCTGGGGGGCGTCTCGGTGTCGATGACGATCAACGCGCCGGCGGCGATCATCCTGGCATTCTTCCTCGTGGTGGCCGAGCGGCAGGGGGTGAGCTGGGATCGCATTCGTGGCACGCTGCAGAACGACATTCTGAAAGAGTATCACGCGCAGAACGAATACGTCTTTCCGCCGGCGCCGAGCGTAAAACTGGTGACCGATACGATCGAGTTCTGCACCCGCCACGTGCCGCAGTTCAACCCGGTGTCGATCAGCGGCTATCACATCCGCGAAGCGGGGGCCACGGCCGCCGAGGAGTTGGGCTTCACGCTGGCCGACGGATTCCACTACGTCGAACAAGGGATCGCACGCGGGCTGGCGGTGGATGACTTCGCCCCGCGTCTGAGTTTCTTCTTCAACGCGCACAGCGACTTCCTGGAGGAGATCGCCAAGTTCCGCGCCTCGCGGCGCATCTGGGCGCGGCACCTGCGCGAACGCTATGGCGCGGCGAGCCCACGCAGTTGGATGTTGCGTTTCCACGCGCAAACATCCGGCGTGAGTCTGCAGGCGCAGCAGCCCGAGGTCAACGTAATCCGCGTGGCCTACCAGGCGCTCGCCGCGGTGTTGGGGGGCTGCCAGTCGTTGCACACGAACAGCCGCGACGAAACCTTGTCGCTGCCGACCGAGGAAGCCGTGACGATCGCCCTGCGGACGCAGCAGGTGCTCGCCTTCGAGACGGGCGTCGTGAACTCGGCCGATCCGCTCGGGGGCAGCCACGCCGTCGAGAGCCTGACGGACGCCATCGAGGAAGAGGCCGAGCAGATCTTCCGCGAGATCGAGCGCCAGGGGGGCATGATCTCGTCGATCGAAAATGGCTATTTCCGCCGCCGGATCGCCGATAGCGCGTTCCTGTACCAGCGCGAAGTAGACGCCAGGCGCAAGTTGATCGTCGGCGTGAATGCCTTCACCGAGGGAGATCACACGACGGTGCCGACGCTCGAGATCGACGAGGCGATCGAGCACACGCAGTTGGCGAATCTTTCGCGGGTGAAGGCCGAGCGCGATCAGGCTGCCATGCAGCAGGCACTCGACGAGGTCCGCCGTGCGGCTGGGGCCAAGGAGAATCTCATGCCGGCCTTGCTCGACGCCGCCCGGGCGCGCGTGAGCGTCGGCGAAACGATGGCGGCCTTGGCCGAAGTGTTGGGACGCTACAATCCCGCCGTGTCCTCTTCCTAGTCATTTGTCCGAGCCGTCATGTCCACCGCCACGCGCAGCAGACCGATCCGTGTTGTCCTCGCCAAAGTCGGGCTCGACGGCCACGACCGCGGCGTGCAGGTGGTGGCGCGAGCGCTGCGCGACGCGGGCATGGAAGTGATCTACACCGGCCTGTGGCAGACGCCCGAGGAAGTCGTACGCGCGGTCGAGGACGAAGACGCCGATGTCCTGGGAATCAGCATTCTGTCGGGCGCGCATAAGACGCTCGTCCCCCTGTTGACTGAAGCGCTCCGCGCGAAGGGCCTCTCGCACGTCACCTTGATCCTGGGGGGGATCATTCCCGAGGGTGACATTCCCACGCTCGAACAACTGGGCGTCGCCAAGGTGTTTACCCCGGGGGCGTCGCTGACCGAGATCACCGAGTTTCTGTCGCAGGCCGCGCGGCGCTGACAGAGGCGCAACAGTCGGCGGGACAGACGGGCGGCCGCGCCGGCAGGTTGCCCACGACGCGTGGTTCCTTGCCCAACACGCGTTCTTCGACCAACTCGCGCACCAGCGTGGCGAATTTCGGGTGGCTGCCCGCGGTGGTTGCGCGAACCATGTTCAGGCCGAGCTTTTCGCAATGCGCGGCGGCAGCGGTATCGAGGTCGTACAACACCTCCATGTGATCGCTGAGGAAGCCGATCGGCACGATCACCACGTCCTGCCGTCCGGCTGCGTGCAGTTCGTCGAGGGCATCGATCACGTCGGGCTCGAGCCAGGGCTGCGTCGGCGGGCCGCTGCGACTCTGATACACCAGCCGATATGGCGAGCAGTCGACCGTCTCGGCCACCAAGCGACTGGCCTCGTTCAATTGCGCCACGTAGTCGCACGTGGCGGCCATCGAAGTCGGAATGCTATGCGCGGTAAAGAGCAGCATCGTCGCCGGGCAACGCTCGGCAGGCAGTCGTTCGAGGGCCGCGCGAACGTGATCGGTCATCGCCCCGATGAAGAGCGGGTGGTTGAAGAACGCGCGAATCTTGTCGACCCGCGGCGCGCCGGGGCCGACTTCTGTCCGTGCGCGCTCGATATCTTCCAAATATTGACGGCAGCCCGAGTAGGAACTGAACGACGACGTCACCAAGGCCAGCGCGCGCTGGACGCCGTCGCGTTGCATCTGGGCCAGCGTGTCGGTGAGCAGGGGGTGCCAGTTGCGATTGCCCCAGTAAATGGGGAGCCGCGGGCCATGCGTGGCCAGCTCGCGCTCGAGCGAAGCGATCAAGGTCCGATTTTGTTCGTTGATCGGACTGCGTCCGCCGAAGTGGTGGTAATGCTCCGCGACTTCCAACATCCGCTCGCGGGGCACCCGTTTGCCGCGCAGCACGTTTTCGAGAAACGGCAGCACGTCATCGGGACCTTCGGGGCCGCCGAACGACAGGATCAGAATCGCATCGTACTTCTCGCTCAAGCGTCACACTCCCTGGGGACTTGGCACGATTCAGCGTGGGCATTATTCGCACCGTTGCCGCCGATTTCAACGCGGGGCCGCCGCGGGACCTTGCTCGGCTGACCTTGACAGGGACCGGACGAAGGGTCACCCTCGACCGCGCACCCCGCGGAATGGTCGCACGCTATGGACGAACCCGCCACGAATCACGACACGCCGGCCGCGGACGAACTGCTGCGGCGCCGGTCGATTTCGGCCGCCGAACAGTGTCTGCGGCGGTGTGACCTCTGTCGCGGGCTCGACGCGGCCGAGATCCGCTCGCTGGCCGAGAATGTCCGCCTCGTACGTTTCTACGCGGGCGAGGTAGTTTGCCGCCAGCACGAGCACGGCAACTGCATGTACGTCGTCGTGCGGGGGCGCGTCCGCGTGTCGATCGAGGAGCCGAATCGCGAGTTTCGCCTGCTCGACCATCTGGGACGCGGCGAGCACTTTGGCGAGATGGCCATGCTCACCGCGCAGCCGCACATGGCCACCATCACCGCCGTGGTCGATACCGAGCTGCTCGAGCTCGACCTGGCCCATTTCGAGCGACTGCTGACGACGATCCCGGCCTTCGGCGCCAATCTGAGCCGCGCGCTGGGATTCCGGTTACAGCGGGTTACGGTCCGGCGACCGCGCCGCTGGCAGCCGACGATCGTGGGGCTGGTCAACACGTCGCCGCGCACACAGCAGTTGGTGAAGCCACTGGCACGATTGCTCGTCGGCACTGGTGGATCGGTCGAGATCCTGACCGATCGCGTCGAACGGTTGATGCCCGACGGGGGGTACCTCGTCGAACGCATTCCCGAGGGGCTCGACGTGCCGGCCAAAACTGCGGCGATTCGCGAGCGATTGGCGCACGTGGCCGAGCATCACGAGCGCGTCTTTCTCGATGTCACTTTCGGGGGTTATGGCGAACTGCTGGGCAAGGTGCTCGAACCGTGCGAACAGGTCTGGTGGCTCATCGAGTCGAGCTACGCCGAGGCGGCCTTCGATGCCCTGCGCAAGCTGCTCATGGAAGCTCCCGCACTGGCCGAGCGGATTCATCTCGTGTGGATCGAACGCGAGGAGGAGCGCTTCGCGCCGCTCGTGCCCGACGATATTCGCGTCGCCCCGGCCGATTTCAAAGTCGTCCTCTCCGCGAGCGGCGAGGCGACGACGCGCGCGCAACGCCACAGCCTGCTACGGTTGATTCGCTATCTGCGCGGGACGCGCGTCGGCCTGGCGCTCAGCGGCGGCGGAGCGCGCGGCATGGCTCACCTGGGGGTGTTGCGCGCCTTCGAACGCGAAGATATCTGTATCGATATGCTCGCCGGCACGAGCAGCGGTGCGCTGACCGGCATTTCTTACGCGGGTGGTTGGGAGGCCGAGTATGCCCTCGAGAACTTCCAACGCGTGCTGACGCCGCCGCGGCACTTTCGCATGATGCCCGGCGGTCGAAGCTGGTATTTGCTCTCCAAGTTTCGCACCGGCGCCTGGGACGCCATGTTGCGACCCTACGCGGGAGACGCGCGGATCGAACAGTTGCGCGTGCCGTTCTATGTGGTGGCGGTCGACCTGGTGAGTGGCAAACAGGTGATTCGCGAGCGGGGTGACGCGATCCATGCCGTGCTCGAAAGCATCAATCTGCCGATCATGTCGCATCCGATCCTGCGCGACGGTATGGCGCTGGTCGACGGAGGCGTGTTGAACAGCCTGCCGGCCGACATCCTGCCCGAGCGCGGGGCCGATCTCGTGATCGGAGTCGACGTGACCTGGAAGCTCGCGCCGCGATTTGGCGGCAATGTGCCGTCCACGCCCACGCATCGCATGCGCCGCCCTGGCATGATCGAGACCTTCTTGCGGCTGAGCGAGGTGCAGGACGCGGGGCTTGCGGCGCTGCGGGCGCATTATGTCGACCTGTTGATCACGCCCGACGCGTCTGCCTTCGAGTTCGGCGATTTCAGCCGCGCGCACGAACTGGCCAACGTCGGCGAAGCGGCCGCGGCCGAAGTGATGCCGCAGTTGAAGCAACTCATCGCGGATCTGGAATCACGCTAGCGAACCGCTTCCGCGCATTCGCCACCTGGCTGTGCGTGTGGCGATGGCACCGTAGCCGGCGATCCCCAAAATCGCGAGTACCAGCGACGAGGGCTCGGGGACCGTAACGGCGAACACGGTGCCATAACCCAGCGCTCCGCCCCCTGTCGTGCCATACAGCGTATTGCCGTGGGCCATCAAGGCCGACTGAGGGGCGCCGCCATCGTCACCTCCCTCGAAATGATGCACGATCTGATAATCGGAGCCGTCCAGACGCAGGGAAAACAACGTCCCCTTGTCGTCGATGCCCCCACGTCCGGTAGTACCGTAGAGTCTGTCTCCGATTCGCGTCATTCCGCCGAGAGGCCCAACGCCGTCGGCGCCGCCGAACGACTTGAGCGATTGAAAATCAGTTCCGTCGGTGTTGAGCGAGAAGATCGAACCCAAGTTCGAGGTGCCACCGGCGTAGGTCGTGCCGAAGAGCCGGTCGCCGACCAGGAGCATCGTTCCGCGCGGGTCTTTGCCGAGGACCTGCGAGGGGAAGCTGAAGATGACTTGAAAGTCGCTGCCGTCTGGATCGACGGCATAGATTTCTCCGTTGCCGGACGCGCCGCCACTGGCGATGCCAAACAGACGCTCTCCGACGACGGTCAGCCCGCCTGATCCTGGCGTACCATCGCCGGTTGTGAAGGGCCGCGTCACTTGGAAATTGGCACCCGAAGGATCAATGCCGAACAGGGCGCCCCGTCCGTTTGTCCCAAAGGCAGTCGTCGTTCCATAGAGTCGCGAGTCCAACGCGACGAGGCCCGGCCGGGGACTGCTCCCTTCGCTATTCAGAAACGAATGCAGCACTTGAAACGAACTCCCCGAGGTCGAGATGGAGAACACCGTGCCGGTCACGTTCGGGGTGTTGAATTCATTGGCGGCCGTGCCGTAGAGAGTTGAACCAATCAATACCAGGCTCGACTCGGGCTCGCTGCCTTGCGCCAGCCCGAACGAGTGAAGTGTCTGGTAGTTGGAGCCATTGAGATTCAGGGAATAGATCGCACCCAGGCCGTTGGCCCCGCCCAAGAATCCGGTGCCATACAGTTTTGTGCCGTCGGTGATGACGCCGCCATACGGCGTGCCAGCGCTCGTGGAGCCCGGGAAACGCCAGTCGAATTGATGGAGCGTTTGCAGCGGGCCGGCAGCGACGGGCACGCGGACGAAGAGCAGAAACGCAAGCGCATGCAGAAGCGCAAGAATTGCCGAACGCACGGGCGACCTCCCCTTTTGGCGATCCTGAAAGGATCGCGTTCCAGACACCCTGCCGACAAAAAGCTCAATCGGACGTGCCGTGGCGCGCCGACCACGGTTGGATTCTCTTCGTTCGAGGCCAGACAAGCAAGTTTTCTTTTCAACTTGCGCGCAATGGCGTCCGGGGAGTAGGGAGTTGGAGAAGGAGTGAGGCCGTTGGAAAACGACCGACAAGCGGCACCGAGTGGGGCCGGGCCGCCAAGGACGCGGCCCGAGCCGATAGCCAGACGAGTGCTACTCGAACGGACATGCGAGCAGCGTTGGCCGGAAACGCTCTCCTGCGCGTGGCTGAAAGCGTAAAAGTGACCCCGACGGGATTCGAACCCGTGTTGCAGGCGTGAAAGGCCTGTGTCCTAGACCTGGCTAGACGACGGGGCCAGCAGTCGTTGGTAACTCGGCGAGCAACCAAACCGCAGAGGCGTGTATAAACCGCCGCGCGTCGTAACGTCAAGTGCCACTAGAGAGAGTCCTCGACGTAGCACGAGGTTCGCACGCCCAGGGGGATGCGCGCAACGCGCGGAGTACACGTTGAGGCCATAGGGCAACCGCACGAAGAAACCGCCTGGTTCAATCGTTGATGTGCGGCGAAGAGGACGGAGAAGTGGTCGCAGGCAGGGAAAAAAGAGCGTCGATACTTCAAACTTCGCCTGAAGTATCCGCCTTTTCCGCCGGGCGAGCCGCGTCAGCGCCGTCGTTACGCCGAATGGCTTCATAGACTTCGCGACGATGCACGGGCACTTCCTTGGGAGCTTCCACTCCCAGGCGGACCTTGTCACCGCGAATCTCAACCACTACGATCGTAATGTCATTGTTGATGACAATACTCTCGTTCTTCTTGCGAGATAGGACCAACATCGCCTTTTCCTTCGCTCGTTTCCTACTGGGCGGGCATCCTGTGTCCTGATCGGCGATTCGGCGATTTCGCGCCCTTGGGCGCGCCTCGTTAAGGGCTCTCCTCGAGCCCAGGCCAGCCAGGTGCGTAAGTTACGCAGTCACCCTTTACTCTACGTGGCCGTTGGGGTGAGTCAAGTTAATGACCTGCCAAGAAAGCCAATTTGGAACGTTTTTTTGTCCCATTTGGCATAGGATTCGTAGAGGGCCTGCCCCGCACCTACCCCCTCAAAGCCATTCGACTCACCCGGGCTTGAATCACAAAGTGTTTACCCGCAATCGTTTGTGGTCTGTATTTCAGTGCGGGCGATTGCCCCTCTGTCCGGCAAGCTATGGCTGTATCTAAAGGGCTGTGCCAGCCATAGCGGTTTGGCAGTTCATGCTGAATGCTCGGGGGTAACGACTACCTAGGGAGGGGATGCATGGCTGCCAATGGGGGTCGACCTAAACCATTGCAGCATGGTCGCTTATTGAGAAGGGCCCAGCGCTCGACGGCTGCATTACCCTGCAGAACGACGAAGCTGAGCATGAACGCTCAAGCAATCGGCCTGCTTTGCGGCGGGATCCATGCCCCCTTGCAAGGCTCAAGCCCCTGGCGCGGCCGGCGTTGCGACTTGGACACGTTGCGAAATCGCACCGGCGACGTCGTGCTAGCCGATCGTGGTTCGCTCGTGCTATCTGCTGTGCTGAACTCCAGGCTGGTGTGCAACGCAACGAGGCGAGCGGTGTGGCGCTCTTGGATGCGATCGCTCACGCTCCGCCGTCGAAGTGATTCGATTTACGCCAGGCAGGTTGCTCAGGGAGTAGAAGAGTGAAGTTTGAAAACACAGGCCTCTCCGTTCCGCTAGCAGCAGCGCCGCTTGCGGTGCATCGGTACCCGTCTATAATTTGACCGGACAAGGATCTCCGTGGTTCGCTTGCGGCGTTTGGGATGGCCGCGCGGCGCGGATTTGGCCGCTAGCCGCGCCCCCCGCGCGCCGGTTTGAAGGAAGTAGCATGTTGCAGTGGTTTCGCGACGTTCGCGACGCGGTGATGACCGTGGCGAGCGGTATGTGGGTAACGCTCCGCTACTGGTTGATCACCTACGATCCCGAGCGCCGTACGTTCACCCATCAATACGAGTATCCGGAGTTGCCGGTTCCGGTGGCGGCTCGATATCGGGGCTTCCACCGCTACGACTTGACCACGTGCATCGCCTGCGATCAGTGCGCCAAGGCCTGCCCGGTCGACTGCATTTACATCGGCAAAGAGCGCGTGCCGCAGGGCAAGGGCTTTCGCATCACGACGTTCACGATCGACTATTCGAAGTGCATGTTCTGCGCCTTGTGCGTGGAGCCTTGCCCGGTGGATTGCATCTTTATGGGAGCGACCCACGACCTGAGCTGCTACAGCCGGGACGGATGCATCGTCGACTTCTCGCGTCTGCCGGTCGAGGCGGCGTGGGGACGTGCCACGTTGAACCCAACCCTCGTGGCCGAGTCGAAGGTTATTGCGGAACCGGTTCACGGCGGCCCCAATCAGTGAGGCGCGATCGGACAGACGCGCAAGTAGCATGTCGGTCGAAGTTCCCAGCCACGCCAAGCTCTTCACGCTCGAAGAAGCGAATGCCACGCTCCCGTTGGTACGGGCCATCGTGACCGATCTGTCCCGCTTGTCGCGCGAGCTGGTCGATCGACGCGAGCGCCTTGCGCTGTTGCGTGGCTCGCGCGAGCTCGAGCCCGGCGACCCTTACAGTGCCGAGCTGGCCCAGATCGAAGACGAGCTGGAAAAGGACCGCGGCGAACTGCAGGGCTATATCGACGAACTGCGGCAGTTGGGGGTCGAACCCAAGAACGGAATCGAAGGGCTGGTCGACTTTCCCTGCCACATGGATGGCCGAGTCGTCTATCTCTGCTGGCGGCTGGGTGAGCCCGAGGTGCTCTACTGGCACGAATTAGACGCCGGATTTGCCGGGCGACAAACGCTCACGGCCGATAGCGTGGCCAGCGATTCTTCCTTGTCGGGCGAAACGGACGACGCACCGGCTTCCGACGGCGAAATCTAGCCGCACGCAGTCTGCCCCTGCTTCCCGGTTTTTTTCGCGCCGCTCGGTTGGCTGTCATTCGCAACGACGTTCGGATGCCGAGCTGTCGTGTGTCAGGCTTTTGCGGTCGAATCTCGCCGGCCGGTGACGTCGGACCGCGCTCGAGCACCCTTGCAAAGGGGCGCGTCGTTCCTAAAATGAACCGGCATTCGGGCTTTGGTCGAGCTGATGCCACGTGGTGCCAGTCTTGGATCGTGTCGCTCGAGCGCCTCTTACCGCACGCGCCGCCATGACACCGACGTCGATTGTCGCCTACCTTGCCTTGTTCACGACGGTAGGTCTGCTCTTCCTCTTCGTTCACTTGTGCATGGGGCATTTCCTGCGTCCCAAAGCGCCGAACAGGGAAAAGCTCGAGGTGTACGAATGCGGCGAGCCGACGATCGGCTCGAGCTTTGTGCAGTTCGACATTCGCTTTTACGTCGTGGCGTTGTTGTTCATCATCTTCGACGTGGAAGTCGCCTTCTTCTTTCCGTGGGCCACGGTGTTTGGCAAGGCCACGCACTTGATGGATCCGCACCTGCAGAATCAACCCGACGCCGTCTACAACTCGGCCGTGGCTGGCACGCTGCGCGAGTTGGGCGTGCCCAACGCCGTCGAGCAAGCTCCCTTCGACCCGAGCGAGATCACGGCCCTGGCCAGCCGGATCGCCTGGACGTCGTTGGCCGATATCCTCGTCTTCTTCGCCGTGTTGATGGTGGGCTTCGCCTACGTCTGGAAGCGCGGCGATCTCGACTGGGTGCGCGCCGTCAGTCACCAACGTGCCGAGCGTAGTCCGACGGGTCCGTCGCTGGTCGAAGAAGAAGAGCCGATGTTGGTCTGAGCTACGCGGCCCGTTCAACCTCTGTCCGAACGGCCTTCCGTGATTTCTGAGCAGACGAGTTTCTTACGCATTTCGGAGCGAGCATGAGTGGTCAGGCCTTTGTCGACCGCCTGAAGAAGAAGTTCGGGGCGAAGATTACCGGCGCCGAATTAGGGGGCGTCGATCCTTGGATCGAAATCGCGGCGGACGGCCTGCTCGAGATCTGCACGTATCTGCGCGACGAGCAGGATCTGCGGTTCGACATGTTGAACTGCATCACGTGCGTCGATTACTTCGAGCCCGATCCGAAGAAGGCCGCCAAGGTAACGTGGCAGCCCCACCTCGAGATGGTCTACCACCTGTGGAGCGTGCCGCACAAGCGCAGCCTGGTCCTCAAGGTGATGCTGCCGCGCTGGCGCGACGACGAGCCGGGGCAGTTGCCCGAGGTGCCCAGCGTGGCCGAGATCTGGCCCACCGCCGATTGGCACGAACGCGAGACGTACGATCTGTCGGGCATTCACTTCGTGGGGCACCCGAACCTGCGGCGCATCCTGTGCCCCGAGGATTGGCTGGGGCACCCGCTGCGCAAGGATTACGAGATGCCGCTCGAGTACCACGGTATTCGCGGTAAGTAAGGGTTTTCATTCGTTTGCATTGCCACGGCCGGGCGCCTGCTCCGGCGTCGCAGCCTGAAAGATAGATTCAGATGGCCACGAAGCTAGACGATCCCCGCATCATCGAGTTCGACGTTCGCACGGACGAGATGCTGGTGAACATGGGCCCGCAGCATCCCAGCACGCACGGCGTGTTGCGCGTGGTGTTGCGAACCGACGGCGAAGTCGTTTCCGAGGTCACGCCGCACATCGGCTATCTGCATCGCTGCGCGGAAAAGATCGGCGAGAATCTCACGCCGCGGCAGTGGATTCCCTACACCGACCGGATGGACTACCTGGCCGGCATGAACATGAATCTCGGCTGGGCCCTGACGGTCGAGAAGCTGATGAAGCTCGAGGTGCCCGAGAAGGGGCGCCACCTGCGCGTCATCATTGCCGAGTTGGGGCGCATCGCCAGCCACCTGGTGGGCATGGGCACGTACGGTCTCGACCTCGGCACGTTCAGCCCCTTTATGTACGGCTTCCGCGAACGCGAGAAGATTCTCGACCTGTTCGAAGAGGCCTGCGGCGCGCGGCTCACCTACAGCTACATCACCGTCGGCGGCGCCACGCACGATCTGCCGCGCGGCTGGTTGGCCAAGTGCGAGAAGTTTCTCGACGAGCTGCTGCCGGTGATCGACCATTGCCACGAGTTGCTCACGACGAACGCGATCTTCGTGCGGCGTGCCGCGAATATCGGCCTCCTTTCTCCTGAGATGGCGATCGCCTATGGCTGCACGGGCCCGGTGCTGCGCGGCAGCGGCGTCGACCAGGACCTGCGCCGCGACGGCGAAGAGTTCTACACGCAGATGTACGACGGCTACGCCTTCGAGGTGATCGTGCAGAAGGACGGTCACTATCCGAAGGACCACAATTACCCGGCCGTGCCGAACCTGGCGGTGCTAGGCGATTGCTGGCACCGGTTTTATGTCCGCATGCTCGAGGTGATGCAGTCGATCGATCTCGTGCGACAGGCGATCGACCGTTACAGCACGGCCGAGGGCTCGTACGGCGAGCCGGTCAAGCTGACCGAGAAGCTCCCCAAGGGAGAAAGCTATCTCGAGACGGAATGCCCGAAGGGGCAGATGGGCTTCTACCTGGTGAGCGATGGCACGCCCATACCGTGGCGCGTGCGAGCGCGGAGCAGTTGCTTCTCGAACCTGTGTGTCGTTCACGAGCTCTGCCGCGGCTGCCTGATCGCCGACGTGCCGGCAATCCTCGGCTCGCTCGACATCGTAATGGGCGAGATCGACCGCTAGGTTTTTCTCAGGGATCTGGAGTGCTCCCTATTCACCGCGAAGCGGCAGGATTACGTCTTCCAAGAGGCGGCGCCCGGTAGCGCGGAGCATTGCCGGCGAGACATTCATCCCGTTGAGCAATCCGACATCTGTTGTGACGCACGCCTCGTCGAAGGCGTTTTCATCCTCGAGCAATTCCTCCAAGCCGCTGCCTAGTGTCGCCATTAGACTGGCAAAGTCGAGCGGAAAACATTGCCGAATCGCGTCGCGCCATTCATCCTGCCAGCATTCGGTGTCCTCTCGGCCAGTCAATCTTGCCAGTGCGATCACTCGCCCCAGGTCCTTGGCGGAACGCAACTTGTCCTTGAAGTTTCCGGTCTGAATCCGCACGGTGCCTACCCTGGGATGGGAAAGCAGGTTGGCTGCCGCCATCAGGGAAGGTCGAGCATACTCGAGTCCCACCGTCGACGTGAGACGGTTGATCGACGCGATTCGCAGGAATCTAAAACTGGGCAAGCCATAATAGCCGTCGTCCAAGTGCACCGGGCGCCACTGCTTCTCATCGGCTTCACCAATCTCTGGTACATTCAAGAACTCGACGAAGTATTCCTGCGACTGTGGCGGATAGAATCGAATAGCCTTTAGCGTCTCGCTCGGTTCTTGCGCGGTGCATTTGTCAGTTCGACGCCATCC
>JAHBXR010000047.1 GCA_019636335.1 Pirellulales bacterium | reverse complement strand
CAGAATCGATAATGCCAGCGCTCACCCTCGAAAACGCGAGGCGGTCGCCAATGCCACCGGCTTGCAAAGTGAACTTTCCCACAAAAAGTGGATATTGCTTACGGCTTCGATCCGAACGCACGAGCGAGCCGGCCTCGGGCTGCTAAGACTTGCCGTAAACCAACGCGGTCGGCGGCGGTGATCGTGACCGAGCCATCCTCCTCGGCCAGGAGCTGGTCCACGGCCGGGCCATGCAGGTAGCGCTTGGCGACCGTGTAGTTGGCGGTACCGGCGTCGGCGTCGAGGAAGTCGAGAATCACGTCGTCGCCGTCGTAGATGTAGCGCTCGCGATAGTTGTCGGTCCCGTTGCCGTCGGTGTCGACGTTCTTCCCCGTGCGGCGATCGAAAGCGTCGTAGAGATAGCCGACGATGAACGTGTTCGCGCCGCTGAAGGTGGCCCGCTCGGTCACCTTGGTCAGCCGGTTGCGGTGGTCCCACTCGTAGACCGTGATGTCAGTGTCGCCCGAATTGAACGTGTTACTCACGTCATTGTCGAGGAACCGCGAGATGCGGTTCACCTCGGCTTCGTACGTGTGCGTTTAAGAGCCTATCCAAGGTGAGTTGGTGTCGTGCTGAAGGTGTACCGGCCGCGCCATCGCCGTCGTTGTAGGCGAACGACTGGTCATTCGCAACGTACGCGACTTGCTCCCCCCCAGACGAGCGCCGTCTCGGTTGAGATCACCGGCGAGCAGTTGCTGCGTTTGCTGTCCCCCAGCGCCACGCCGCAAAACGCCGACTGAACTACCTCGAGCGGCCCTCGCAATCCCTCCACCCTGTGCTCCACCGAGCGGACACAATATTGTGCGAAACAAAGTTTATCGGATCATCCAATCCGTCTCCCAAAACAGAAGCCCCGTCGCCCAGCCGATCGGCCAGACGCGGGGCTTCTAAGTTCGATCGCTGATGCCGGACTTAGCCCGCTAATTTCGCCAGCGCTGCGAGTGCTTTCTGTGTCTTCTCGAGGCCGATCCCGGCGGCGAGCTTCTTCGCGGCCATTAGATCGCTCAGAGTCACCGTGCCGTTCTTCGCACCGCGGCGGCCGCGTCCCTGCTTCGTGCTGCCGCCCTTCAAGGTCGTCTTGCTGTTTGAGATCCGAGCCGCTGCGATGGTGATCTACTTCGCAGTCAGCGTCGCGGTAGCTGGTCATTAAGGATAACGGTAGATCACAATCGCCGGCCCCGCTTTTACGTAGTTACTACCAGGATATGGTTCTGTACCGCTCTGTTTGAAATCTGAGATCCACTGCGTTCCGTCGTACATTGCAATGTGCCCATGCGGATAGTCTTTTGTGACGCCCTTTGCGGCATCCTTCGAGAATCCATCGATTACGGCAATATCACCCTTTTGGTATGGCTTTGCGGCATCGCCCTTCGTAGCGAGAAACCCTGCCTTCGAGAGACGGGAGCCATAGTCTTTCGCCGAGCCAGACCCTTCGCGCGAAATTGTCAAGCCACCTGCTTCCAGCGCCTCCCGCACATAAGTTGCGCATTTGCCGACACCATAGGGAGGCTCTGCATTTGCTCGAAGATGCTGGATTGCTTTATCCAAATCGTACCCCATGGTGTTTCTCCGACAATTGACCGTGCTAGTTTGTCCAACTGAGGCCAGGCCAAGCATCACGCACCGTCGGCGGAATCAGGTTGCGCCAATCGCCCGCCCCGTCGCTGGGTCTGAACTGGAGGTCGGCCAGCTTCTTGGGTGTCACGCCGTCTTGTTTGAGCAATCGCAGAATGGCCGACATGATTAGCTCCGCACAGAAAAGAGGCCGCTAGGAGGGATACGTCCGGCGGGCCGGTGGCTTTGTGTCGGTGTGACGGGACACGCCGCCGGGAACGAGGATACCGCGGGCGAACGGTGTTGCAAGCAGTTTCTGATTGGCGTGCTACTAGTGGCCGGTGTGGCTATGGGGGTGCGTGCTTGCGCCATATAAGCCATATAAGGCGGATCAATACGCCAATCGCGAGCAAGACCACGCCGACTGACGAGAAGCAAAGTGCGCCAAGAATGAATTGTACCCAGTCCACTCCCTGGGGGCCGATGCTCTCGGGAGCTACTATCGCACCAAGAACTCCGAGTCCAACAAAAACAAAGACGAGAGCCGACATTGTCAGCAGGGCAGCAGAGACGATCCGCACCCACAGCGGCGCTTTCTTGAATGCTTCAGGCGCCATCTGTGGCGTTTCGTACGGATTCTCATCCATGCCGTCATCCTACCTCCACATCGGGTAGGAGGGGGCGTTGCCGCCCCCGTCCACCCACACCACCGTACGTACGGCTCCGTATACGGCGGCTCAATTGGAGCGTGCCGGACGTCGTGATTCCTCCAGAAGGCTCGCGAGGACAAGTTGGCGCAGGTAACGGGTCGGGACCGCATGGCTTATGTGGCTTGCGCCGGCATTCCACCACGGGCCACGACCATTCATGGCGGATGTCCAGGCCCGTTCGCGGGCCAGTCCCCGCCGGATCAGTTCGCAGCGTCATGCCTGACGCGCGCAAGAAAAAACCCTTGTCACAACTCGTTGTGCTACAAGGGTTTAATGTGCCCCCTCATGGACTCGAACCATGAACCCTCTGATTAAGAGTCAGATGCTCTGACCAATTGAGCTAAGGGGGCGATCAATTGACTCGCTTGTCCGACGCTCGGTCGAAGGGCGAGAGAAGACTATCGTAACGGCTCCGCGCTGGTAGGCAAGAGGAGTTGTCGCCGAAGGTCTGTCTACCCGGTCTGCCGGGCCGGGAGCGCACCGCAGGCAGACCGCACCGCTTGCCCAATTTTGCTGCCAGTTCCAACACGTCCACAAGCGACCTCAGGCCACTGACCACCGATCCCTGCCCCCTGACCTCAATGACCGCTTGTCGGCATGCCCAGTTGGCGCATCTTGCGATACAGGTTCGAACGGTGCAGCCCCAGTTCGTTGGCGGCGTCGCTCATGTTGCCGCGCGAACGGGCAATCGCACCCCGAATGAACTCGGCCTGGAAGGCGTCGGTCGCTTGCGCTAGGCTGACGCCTTCGTCCACAAGCGCCACGTTGCGCCCCTGCGGCGACAGGATGAAGGCCAGATCGGCCACGTCGATCGTGTCGCCAGTCGCCAGGTAGGCCAGTCGTTCCATCAGATTGCGCAACTCGCGGACGTTGCCCGGCCAGCGGTGCGCGAGCAGCTTTTGTCGTGCCGCTTCACTGAATTGAGGACGCGCACGACGTGCCCGGACGCAGAACTCTTCGAGGAAGTGCTCGGCCAGCAACAGCACATCGTCGCCGCGCTCGGCGAGCGCCGGCAGGCCCAGCGTGACGACGTTCAGGCGGTAGAAGAGATCCTCGCGAAAACGGCGCTGCCGCACCATTTCAGCCAGATCCTGATTCGTGGCCGCGATGACCCGGGCATCGGTGGCAATCGTCTGCGAGCCCCCCACGCGCACGATGACTTTTTCCTCGAGCACGCGGAGCAGCTTTGCCTGCCCGGCCAGGCTTAGATCGCCAATTTCGTCGAGAAACAGCGTGCCGCCGTTGGCCAGCTCGAACTTGCCGCGTCGCGTTTCGTGCGCATCGGTAAAGGCCCCTTTTTCGTGGCCGAAGAGCTCGCTTTCGAGCAGCGTTTCGGTCAGCGCGGCACAGTTGACGGCGATGAAGGGCTCGTCCCGGCGGCGGCTCAGGTAGTGAATCGAGCGGGCGACGACCTCTTTGCCCGTGCCATTCTCGCCCAGGATCAGCACGGCGAGATCGGTATCGGCCACGCGGCCGATCGTCGAGCGCAAGGCCTCGATCGCGGGGCAGAGCCCGATGAGGCGCACGCCGGCGGCGGCCTCGTCGGTCACGCGGCGCCGCGCGGCGATCAGACGCTCGCGCTGGCGCGTATTTTCCAGGGCCACCGCGGCATGACTGGCTAGATCGACCAGCGCTTCCTCGTCTTCTGGGGTAAAGTTTCCGTCGAGGCGATTGAGCACCTCGAACGCTCCGATCGTCTCGCCGCGACGGCTGCGCATCGGCACGCACAACAGCGTGCGCGTATGGTAACCGAGTCGCGAATCGACTTGCCGGTCGATCTGTTCCTGGTCGCGCGAGAGATCGATACGGCGGATCTCCCCCTGCTGCACTACCTGCCCCACGACGCCGCGATCGTCTGGCACGCGCAGCTCGCCACCAGCGACCCCCAGCGCGGGCCGCGCGACGAGCGTGTGGTTCGAGCGATCCCAGAGAAAGATGCTGGCGCGGTCGGCGCGCAACAGCCGCGTGGCCGCCTCGGCCATGTCGACAAGCAGGGCTTCGGTTTCGTGGGCCTCGTTCCAACGGCCGGCGATTTCAAGGATCGCTTCGAGCCGCCGAATGCGGCGTTGCTCGCGACGGCGCACACGCCCGTCGGCGAGCACTCGCCCCAGCGCCTGGGCGAACCAGGTCACGGCCTTGTGGGCCATTTGGGCCGCACGTTCGCTGGCGAAATGGACCGCCAAAACGCATCCTGCCGCGGCAGGATGTGCCGTCGGGGCGGCCACCCAATTGCCACGCCAGCCGGTCGCCTCGCGGTCCAAGGCTTCGGCCAACAGGTCCGTTGGCAGGGCAACGTGCTGTCCAGCGTCGGCCACAAAAGACCAGCCGGTCGGCTGCCGTGTCGCGACACAGACATACTGGGCTCGAAAAGTGTCGCGAATTTGTGGCATCACAGGGGCGAGAAAGGCCCCTTCGTCCGCGGCATCGGCGGAAGGGACGGCGATCTCGGCCAACAGACGAGCCAGTTCGGGGGCCGATTCGGGCCCAAAATCGGCTGCATCAGAGTGCTGTAACCATTTCATAAATTGATCTTTACGGCGCATTCAAGGGTGGTCGAACGCAACACGGCCGACGATCGACGCCGAATAGTCAATATGACTACTTAAATGGTAGCTGTGTGTCCAAAATATGCAACACCTCCCGTTTGGATTTGTTTCGGATCGGTTTTCGCCATCCCTGGTCTGTTAAGCGCAGGTCTGGTTGAGTCGTAACGTCCCGCGGGGTATCTTTCCCACTTCTCGGTGGCATCGACGCTGGGCCGTTCGGCCGCTGCTTTGCCCTGGTCTTAGCGCAGGAGGACGGCAGGATGGGTCTTCTCGAAGGTAAAAAAGGTCTGGTGATCGGGGTCGCCAACGACCGTTCGATCGCCTGGTCGATCGCGAAGTTTGTCATGGCCGAAGGGGCGGTCTGCGGCTTTACGCACCTGCCCGATCGCGAAGACGATGCCCGCAAACGCAATCGCCATCGTGTGTCGCAGCTCACTGATGCCGAGGCGAATGCCAAGTTCCTCGTGCCGCTCGACGTGAACAACGACGCGCAGCTCGACGAAGTGATGGCCAAGGCGAGCGCCGAATTCGGCCAGCTCGATTTCCTGGTCCACTCGGTGGCCTACGCCAAGCTCGAAGACCTCAAGGTCGATACGATCAACTGCAGCCGCGACGGTTTCAAGCTGGCCATGGAGATCAGCGCCTACAGCCTGATCGCCGTGTGCCGCGCCGCCGCGCCGGTGCTGAACGACGGCGCGAGCATCGTCACGATGACCTACTTCGGCGGCGAAAAGGCCGTGCCCGGCTACAACGTGATGGGGGTCTGCAAGGCGGCGCTCGACTCCGTCGTGAAGTATCTGGCTTACGATCTGGGGCCACGCGGCATTCGTGTGAACGCGATCAGTGCTGGCCCGATCCGCACGCTGGCTGGCAGTGCCGCCGGCGTGGACGATATGCTCAGCCTCTATTCCGCCATGGCGCCGCTCGGCCGTAACGTCACCGTGGGCGAAGTCGGTCGCTCGGCCGGGTTCCTGCTGTCCGATTTCGGCAACGGCATCACGGGCGAGATCCTGCACGTCGACGGCGGCTACAACATCATGGGCTCGCCGGGACGGCTGGTCGACAAGTACAAGTCGACCACGTAAGCCGATGCCGGGTCAGGTCACCATCGCCGTCGCCGTCGTCGAGCACGAAGGACGATATCTCATCGGGCTGCGCGAACCGGGCGTGCCGCTGGCCGGCTACTGGGAATTTCCCGGCGGCAAGGTGCGCGACGACGAAACGCCCGCCCAGGCCGCCGCGCGCGAATGTCTTGAGGAGACAGGGCTCGCCGTCTCGGTGGGCAAGCTGCACGCGCTCGTCGATCACGCCTACGAGCATGGTCACCTGCGATTGCACTTCTTTGCCTGCCAGACGCAAGGTGTGCCGGCGCCCGTGCCCGAGCGGTTTCGCTGGGTCGCGGCGTCTGAACTGGCGAGCTATCGCTTTCCGCCGGCCAATGTCGGACTGGTCGAGCAGCTCATCCGCGGCGCGGCGAGCAGCGAGTGAAACCGGCCTGCTGTCGCGGCGTGCTAGCGTCGTGTTGGTGAAATGCCGCCATTTCCTCGCGAATCGCCGAAACCGGTCTAGGTCGATCCGCGCAGGCGGAGTACGTTTGGCAACCTTTACAAATCCTCGGGCCCGACTTTGCGGCGCCCGCCGCGATGCCGAGGAGTTGTAGACCTGTTGTGGCTCAAGGGTTTGAGCGTTTTGCCGGCGCAACGCTGGCGAGCGTTTTCGAACTTCGGCGTGCGGTTTGCATAGCGAGTCATGGCAGGTGGCTGTCGCACGGATGCGATGGTCGGCGCGCACGCGCCAACAAGCGATTCTCGCCTGGAGAACCTGGGAGCATGGACGCTCGCATCATTCGCAGCGCGCTCGTCGTGGTCGCGCTCTTCTCGCTGGGGGCCAGCTATCGTACGCCGAACTTCGTCGTGACGGCGCCCACCCAGCGTTTTGCCGAACAAGTGGGCAAGACCGCCGAGGAGTATCGTCGCGACCTGGCCGTCCATTGGCTAGGCAAGGCGCTGCCGAACTGGTCGCAGCCGTGCCCCATCACGCTGCAGGTCGGAGAGAACATCGGCGCCGGCGGCGCCACCAGCTTTCTCTTCGATCGTGGCGAGGTCTTCGGCTGGCGCATGGAGATCCAAGGTTCCGAGGAGCGCATTCTCGACTCGGTGCTCCCCCACGAGGTGACGCACACGATCTTTGCCAGCCACTTCCGCCAACCGCTGCCGCGCTGGGCCGACGAAGGGGCCTGCACCACGGTCGAGCATGCCAGCGAGCGCTTGAAGCAGCAGAAGATGCTCGTCCGCTTCCTGCAGACGGGCCGCGGCATCCCCTTCAGCACCATGTACCAGATGAAAGAGTATCCCCAGGACATCATGCCGCTGTACTCGCAGGGCTATTCGCTCGCGCGGTATCTCATCGCGCAGGGGGGCCAGCGCAAGTTCATGGAGTACGTGGGGGATGGTCTCGACTCGGGCAATTGGACCGCCACGACCGAAAAGCATTACGGTTATCAGAACCTCGCCACGCTGCAAGAAAGCTGGCTCGATTGGGTCCGCCAGGGGAGTCCGGACATTCAGCCCACCACGATCGCCGCGGCGAACGGCCAGCCCAGCGTGAACGCCGTCGCCACGAGCGGCGTGACCGAGGAAGTGGTCGTGCGCGGTCAGAGCCAGGGACGCCTCGCCGAGTTGCTCGGCAAGCTTTCGCCCCTGCGCCGCGCGACGCCCGGCAGGGGCGCTCGCCCGAAGGTGGCGGACATGGCCGGAGACCCCGCTCCGCCGACGGTCATCGTGCCGACGACGCCCACGGCCTTGCCGCCACAGAACGCGGCGCCGTTCACCCCGCCGCCGGCGCCCGCCGCGCCAGCGGCGACGCTGGCTGCGAATAGCGCCTCGCGCGGCAGCGTCTATTCGCGTACACCCGCCACGCCGACGTCGGCTCCGTTGGCGAATGCCGCCGCTTCGGCACCGCAGCCTTCAGCAGCGCCGCGTACTGCAGGTGGCGCCCTCGCGCCGAACTCGCCCACGGCGCCGGCCGGCCAGCCCGATCGCCAGGTCTTGCTCGAGTGGAGCCGCGACACGGCCGCCCCTCCGCAGACCACGATTCGCCAAAAGCCCTCGCTGGCGATCGAGGGCTACGACCGCCGCGAGCCGATCTTCTTCGACGGCCCGCTCCCCGGCCGCGAGACGATCCGCCGTTAGTCGCGGTGACGTTCGGCAGTGACGTTTTTCCGTGCGTCACTTGGGGCTTGTTGTGCCGACGCTGGGATTGCCGCCAAATCGGGGCGGCCGAAAAGGCGCGAGATCTCAAGATGGTCATTTGAGATCGGCGCGTTTTGGTGGGGTGATTTTCGGCCTGTGCAGCCACGGCTTGGATGGCAGATTTTTTTGCACGGGGGAGAAACGCCGTGGCGGCACGGTGATACGTCACTCGGTGGCGGGGTTCTGGTGCCGATGCGCTTGAATTCTACATCCAACCGGGCGGTTGGATCCCAGTGAGTTTTGGGGCGAGATTTGTTGTTCTTGCTGTCTCAATAAGGGCAGCAATCCAACCGCGCGGCTGGAATGGAACGAGAGGCCGGAAAGAGCTCAGGCGGAGACGCGGAGGGAAGAGATGCGGAGGAAGTCTGCGTGGCACCGAGGGCAACGACGGATTTGGTTGGATTGCCTCCTGGCGCGCGTATAATCGCGGGGATGAGCGTCAAAGAAATCCTCGCCCAACTAAAATCCCTCGGCGACGATGCGCGGCGTAAGCACAACGCCAAGGCCGGCGCGCCCGACAACCAGTTCGGCGTGAAGCTGGGCGACATCCGCGAGATCGCCAAGGGGATCAAGACCGATCACGCGCTCGCGCTGCGGCTTTGGGACACGGGCAATGTCGAGGCGCAGCTCCTGGCCACGCTCATCATCAAGCCCAAGTCGCTCACCCCGGGCGAGCTCGACAAGCTGACGCGATCGACCACCTGCGCGCAGGTGGCCGACTGGCTGAACGCCTACGTCGTTGCACAGCATCCCGAGAAAGACTCGCTGCGCGAGAAGTGGATGAAGGCCAAAGATCGCTGGGCCGCGCGAGCAGGTTGGAACCTCACGGCCAGCCGCGTGAACAAGGGAGCCAGCGACGGCCTCGACCCGGCGGCGCTACTCGACCGCCTCGAGCGAGAGATGCCCAAGGCGCCCCCCGAGGTGCAGTGGACGATGAACAACACGCTGGGCGCGATCGGCATCCATCACCCGAAGCTCCGCCAGCGTGCCGTCGCCATCGGCGAAAAGATCGGCCTCTACCGCGACTGGCCAGTATCGAAGGGCTGCATCCCGCCCTACGTGCCCGTCTGGGTCGAGGCGATGGTCAAGCGACAGGGTTAAGTAGATCAACTTGGAGTGGACGGGCGATAGACCGGGACTTGCGGTTATAGCTCCTGTTGCCAGAGTATCTCTCCGCAGTTCCGCGCCTTTGAGCGAGAATGAAAACTCCGCTTGGGCTCTTCTACGCGGCTCAGCACCCGTACTGAGCCGCCCAGTGAAGCCGCATCTGTTCCTTTGGCGCAAGTTCCGAGGCAAACCGCGACGCCAGCCGGTTGGACATCGCGGCCTTGCGTGATACCATCCTGGGTCTGCCCCCCTGGGCGCGGCCCGTCACCGATGGGCTCGCTTCGGATTCCGCTCCCGCCTCGAGTATGCCCGCGCTGTGGACTCCCCCACGAATCTACTGCCGATCGACTACATCATCATCGCCACCTACCTGCTGGGCGTGATGGCGATCGGTATCTATTTCAGCCGCTACATCGACACGGCCGGCGATTTTTTCCTGGGCGGCCGGGCACTCCCCTTCTGGGCCATCGGCATCTCGGTCGTGGCCAGCGATATCGGCGCCACCGACATGATCTCCGGCTCGGGGGGGGCTTACCGTTATGGCGTCTCGCAGGCGAATTTCGACTGGCTCGGCTCGATGCCGGCCACGGTCGTTGCCGCGTTCATTTTCGTGCCCTACTACTGGCGAGCCGGGGTCTTTACGATTCCCGAGTTTCTCGGCCGGCGCTACAACAACGCCGTGCGGATGATTCAGGTCGCGATCTGGCTCGTCTTCATGCTCATGATGATCGCCATCATGTTTCGTGCTTCGAGCGTCTTTCTGCAAGAGTTGATGGGCTGGCGCGAGGAATGGTCGATCATCCTCATGGCGGTTGTCGTGGGGGTCTATACCGTGTCCGGCGGTTTGACGGCGGTTGTGATGACCGACGTGATCCAACTCCTGGTCATGTTCATCGGCGCCGCGGCGCTGCTCGTGCTCAGCGTGTGGGAAGCGGGGGGCTGGCAGGGGATGACCGAAGCGATTCTCGCCCAGGGGCCGGAGACGCAGCACCATTTCACGCTGCTGCTTCCCCACTCGGCCGATACTCCCTATCCCTGGACGGGCATCGTCTTCGGCCTGGGGCTGGTTCTCTCCAGCGCCTACTTCGTGGGCAACCAGGTGATCGTGCAGCGCGTGCTCGGCGCTCGGTCGGAGTGGGACGCCAAGGCAGGCATGGTCGTGGCCGGGTTGCTCAAGCTCTGCATCCCGCTGTTGATGTTCGTGCCGGGGCTCGCGGCCCGCGCGATCCACCCCAACCTGGAGAATCCCGACGGCGCCGTGCCAACGATGATCCGCGAGCTGATGCCCCCCGGGCTCACCGGGCTGATGTTCGCCGCCTTTTTTGCCGCGCTGATGTCGAATATCGACTCCTACTTGAACTCGGCCAGCACGGTTTACATTGCAGACATCCATGCCCGCGTTTGGAAGCGAGCGACGGGGCACCCCATGTCCGACGCGCACGGCCTGTGGCTCGGCCGCGCGTTGACCGCCCTGTTGATCGTCTGCGCAGGACTCATCTCGCCGCAGATTAAAGAATGGTTCGACACGATCTACGTCGCCATTCAAACGATGTTTTCACTGTTCCAGGGGCCGACGCTGGTCATTCTGCTGCTGGGCATCCTCTGGCCGCGCGCCACCGGCTGGGGGGCGCTGGCCGGCCTGGTGTCGGGGGTGTTGCTGGCGGGGCTGTTGAACATCCTGGGCGATGCGGTCTTTCCCTCGGACCAACCCTTTCTGTTCGTCTCCGTGTGGACGTTCTTGTTCTCGCTGGTGGTCACGGTTGTCGTCAGTTTGCTGACGCGTCCGGAGTCCCCCGAGAAGCTGCGCGGCCTGGTGTTCGGACAGGTGCTGCGCGACGCCGACACGCAGGCCCTGCTGCGGGAACAGGCCACCGGCGACCGTCAGACAGGTGCCCCATGAACGAAGCCTGGAACAACTTTTACGATTGGGTGCGTGCGACGTTTGGCCCGCCACTGCGCGCCTGGCACGAGCCGCTCGACCGTTGGATCGACAGTCTGCCCCCCTCGGCCGGACGCTTTTGTGCCGTGGGGCTGTTCGTGCTGGCCGCGGTGTTCATCCTGTCGCTCAAGAAGGATTACATCTACTTGGGCGCGCCCGATCGTGCCCGCTGGCGCGATCTCCGCATCTGGGCCTTACTGGTCATCCTGCCCTACATAGCCGTCTACTGGTGGTTGTAAGCCAGCGGGCGCAAGCGAATCCTGGGAGCTGCCGTCGATGCAAGAACACAGGCTTGCCGAACTGCGACGCCGCGACGCCGGCACGCTGTCTGTGCTGGGGATCTTTTTTTGCGTGCTGGGCGTGCTGGTTGTGATCGGCACCTATTGGACGCTCGGCCACACGCACGCCATGATCGTGAACCTGGGGGCGGGGCTGGCGACGCTCGGCGTGGGGCTGCTCATGCTTTGGATCGGCGCGCGGCTCCGCAAGCCGATCGTTCGCCAGGAGACGCCGTCCGACGGCGTCTCGAAATAGAGCCTCTCAGAAAGCACGAAGCCTCTCTTGCAACGACTGCGGCCCACGATCGATCGCGACACTGCCCGCGCCCGGCTCGAGCGAGCCCGGCGTGGGAGCCTCGCGCGCTGGTTGTTCGGCGCGGCGAAGCCGGCGGCCATGGCGCGGCTCGAGCTCGTTTCGCTCCCCTACTATCTCGTCGAATTCGCCGTAGACCTCGAACAGCATTCCCTCAAGCTCTCGGCGCTCGTGGGAGGGCACGAGCCGATTGTCGAGCTGCACGATCTGGCCGGCATCGAATGGGAGCCTGTGCCGCTCGGCGAACAGTTCGCGCCACGACTCGATGTCGTCGAGGCAGAAGAACTGGCCCGCCGGCAAGCGCGCGCCTTTTGCGCCAGCCGCCGGCGCTGGCGCGGCAAGGGACATCGACTCGAGCTCGTTCGCTCCGAGACCATCGCCTATCCCTATTGGGCATTCTATTACGAACGCTGGGCCGGCAAGTACGACGTGCGTCTCTTGGATGCCGTCTCGGGACGTCCGGCGGGCTCGCGCGTCAAGGTCGCGCTGCTGGCCGCGCTCTCCGCGCGCCGCGATCTGGTCGCCCGTGGAAATCATTTATTCTTGGAGACTGCGGTTACCGCCCCATGAGCAAGTACACCTACCAAGACGGCCGCTACTGGAAAGATGGCGCGCCGTGGTTTGCCATCGCCAGCGACTATCAGTACTACCGCGATGCCCGCGACAACTGGCGCGACCGCCTCGAGAAGCTGCGCGACGGGGGCGTGGAACTGATCACGTTCTACACCCCCTGGCGCCATCACCTGCAGTGTACCGAGGGCAAGTACTGGCTCGATTTCGAGGGCCAGACGAAAGACAGCCGCGATCTGATCGGCTTTCTCAAGCTGGTGAAAGAGCTCGACCTGTTGATGATCGTCAAGCCGGGGCCGTTCGTTCACTCGGAGTTGAACGTGGGCGGGCTGCCCGACCTGGTCTGCCCGCTGTTCAATCCCGGCATGCCGGCGGCGCGGCGCCACCACGGGCGGCCGAATCGCTGGACCTACGACAACAGCATCCTGCCCGCGCCGCTCAGCGAAGAGTTCGACAGCCTGGTGAAAGAGTTCTTGGGTGCGGTGGGCAAGGTCATCACGCCCTACTGCTCGCAGGAAGGCCCTTGCATCGGCCTGCAGTTGAACGACGAGACCATTTATTGCATGTCGAACGATCCGCCGTGGCACATCGGCTACGAGCCCTCGGGCATGCGTTACTATCAGCAGTTGGTGACCGAGCGGTACGGCGACATCGCCACCTACAACCGCCTGCACGGCACCGAGTATCCGGCGTTCGATTTCGTGCCGGGTCCGCGTCTGGAATTGGCCGACGACGCGGCGCCGAAGAACCTCAGCTACCAGCCGGCCAAGGCGAACACCGTTTCGACCGCCGAAGCGCCAGGCCCGCGCCGCCGCGAGGATCTGCTGCGCTACGTCGACTGGGCCGAGTACCAGTGGCGGTTGCGCCGTGATATTTACGTGCGTTACGAGAAGTACCTCGGCATCTCGCACCTGCCTTATCTGACGAACTACGCCGGCATCACGCCGCCGATCGAAGAGAACGTGCCCGATTTGAAAGAGGGGGCGGCCGAAACGATCCCAGCGGACTACCGGCCCCTTTATTCCGAGTGGTGGTTCGCGATGAACCGCATCGAGCAGGACGCCGATGCCTACGAATACGGCATGATTAGCTGGCTGGGCGTGGCCTCGTACGATCGCGACGTGTTCGATCGCTACGTGAACACGGCGCGCCGCGCCCGCGGCATCAACATGGAAGAGAACTGGGGCTTCGGCACGTTGTACGACGCCAAGTCGCGTTATCCGCTCGTGCCCTTCTTCCAGACGCTCGCCTCGGTGGCCGCGGGGGCCACGGGCTACGACATCTTCGTCGGCGTGGGCACCGCCTACTGGGACGAAACGCTCGATCGCATCACCAAGCTCCAGTGCCCCACGTTCCCCTCGCATGCGCCGATCGACGAGCACGGCAACTTCCGTCCCATGTGGCAAACGGCCACGATGATGAACCGCTGGTTCGCCGAGCATGGGAGCGCGCTGCTGTCGTGCGACGTGGCGGCCGACTGTGCCTATCTGCTCTACGCTCCGTACGCGGCGGTCTCGTCGTGGGTGCCGGACGAGCGTTATTGGGGGCTCGAGGACAAAGGCATTCCCCGCTGCGGGCACCAGGGCTTCGAGGCCTTCTCGAGTTCGCTGCAAGCGGCTGGCTACGGCTTTGCCATGTACGAGTTGGAAGCGGCCACGCCGGCGCAGCTTCACGCCTCGAAGGGGGTGGCGATCCACAGCGCCTTCTACATGGATGATCCGGAGCAGCAGCGTCTGGCCGAGTTCATCGAAGCCGGCGGCCGGCTGTTCATCTCCGGCGACCTGCCCGAGGTGAACCTGCGTTGGGAGCCTTGCACGCTGCTGAAAGAGGCGGTTGAAGCCGCCGTCAAACGGCGCGACGGCAAGGTCGTCTACGATAAGCAAAACATGTTCGCCGAGGGCAAGTTCGCCGAGCGTCTCGCCCAGGCCGGCTTCCAGCCCAGCGTGACCTACAGCCAGGACATGCGGGCCTACGTCCACCGGGGAGAACGCGACGCCTTCGTCTTCTTCTTCAACTTCGATCTCTCGGGCAAGCACCAGAAGCGCATCGAGTTCGACGGCCTGAGCATTCAACTGCAGGTCGGCTCGAAGACGAGCGGCGTGCTCCGCATCACCGACAACCAGCTCGTGGCCTGGATGGTGAAGGGGAAGAACGAAGTCGAGAATATCGAGGACGAAATCCGCATCCGGCTCGACGACAAGGAAGTCGTCGCCACCGGCGATTTCAGCTCATCAGACAAGTAACAACCAGCAGCCGCTGTTGTAACCGTGGAAGAGCATCAAGAGCAGCATAAGAGTAAAACTGAAAAGGAAGACAAGTGGCACAGGCTGCCAGCCTGTGTAGAGATTTCTAGTAGATTCTCAC
>JAHBXR010000046.1 GCA_019636335.1 Pirellulales bacterium | reverse complement strand
CCAATACCAACCGTAGAGCAGGTTGGTCCGCGCAGCCTTCTCCAATACGGCAAACTGAGTGGCAACGGACTTGCTTCGTTGCTTTTCTGGAGAAAATGGTTTTACGATATCGACAATCGTGCGGGACAAGAGACCGGCTACCTATTTGAACCGATCATTGCATCCGCCATTGGTGGAACGCCTGCGCCGGCAAGTAAAAGTCCGGTCAAGAGATTCTCGAATCGCGCGAAGGGACGGCAAGTCGATTGTATTCTCGATAAGCGAGCATACGAGTTTAAGATCCGTGTAACGATCGCGGCATCGGGGCAGGGACGTTGGCAGGAAGAGTTGGACTTTCCTAGAGATTGCCGAACTAGCCGATTCACGCCGGTCCTGGTATGCATCGATAGTACACCTAATCCAAAACTGACGGCACTTGCGGCGGCATTTCGCCATCAAAAAGGCGAAGTGTATATCGGTGATGCGGCCTGGAAGCACCTCGACGACGTTGCAGGTCCCACGATGTCTATTTTCTTGGACAAGTACGTTCGGCGTCCACTTCAGGACGTTCTCGCAGAAAGTCGCCATGGTCTCGCGGACATAACCGCCTCGTGGACTGAACGAGCAATCGTAATCAAAGTCGGTAAGGATCAGTTGCTAGTTGATAGACATCCAGTAGCCCCAGATGATGCTAGCGATCCAATTCCCGATGATGCGGTCGACGAGACATGAGACAACAACTCAGCATTCGATCACGTGCCCCTCGTGCTACAAGTAAGATTTGAGCGTGGATACTGCGAGGCGATGATGGGCGCGCGGATCGCAACGGCTCGTCGATATATCTGGGGACCGCTGTCCACATATAAGCCATCTATCCTCGCCCGAACCCCTTCCCAGCCCCTCTGTTACGGCCACCCGCCGCCGGTTGACCGGCGCCGGTCCCACGTTTAGAGTGAGAGTTTGCCTGTCGCGCGGTTTAGGCTCCACCGGCAGGCTCCCACCTGGAACAGAACTCTATTGGCACTCGGCGGTTAGGCAAATGCTTGCCAAGCGGGTCATTCCCTGCCTCGACGTCGACCGCGGTCGCGTCGTCAAAGGGACCAATTTCGTCCATCTGCGCGACGCCGGCGATCCGGTCGAGGTGGCCGCGCGCTACGAGGCCGAGGGGGCCGACGAGCTCGTCTTTCTCGACATCTGCGCCAGCCACGAAGGTCGCGCCATCATGCTCGACGTCGTGCGCCGCACGGCCGAGGTGATCTTCATGCCTCTCTGCGTCGGCGGCGGCATCCGCACGCTCGACGATATTCGCGAACTGCTGAACGCCGGCAGCGACAAGGTCTCGATCAACTCGGCCGCCCCGCGCGATCCCGAGTTCGTCCGCCAGGCGGCCCGCCGCTTTGGCAGCCAGTGCATCGTGGTCAATATCGACCCACGCCGCGTGATGCGCGACGGCCGCGAAGTGTGGGAAGTTCACATCAACGGCGGCCGCGTGCCGACGGGGCTCGAAGCCGTCCCCTGGGCGCAGGAAGTCGAGCGCCTGGGCGCGGGCGAAATCGTGCTCACGTCGATGGACGCCGACGGCACGAAGAACGGTTACGACCTGGAGATCACCGCCGCCGTGAGCAAGGCGGTTTCGATTCCGGTCGTCGCCAGCGGCGGGGCGGGCAAGCCCGAGCATCTGGCCGATGCCATCCAGATCGGCCATGCCGACGCGGCGCTGGCGGCCAGCATCTTCCACTACGGCGAGTACACGATCCAAGAGACGAAACGCATCCTGCACGAGCGCGGCATTCCGGTACGGCGGAGTGCCTGACGCGGTCCATCATAAGCACGAGCAGGGCGACTGAGGAGAGCGACATCGCATGGCATCGACGTTAGACGAACGCTTTACCGGGCGTGGCAAGCGCGAGCTGGAAATCGACAAGCTCTTTCGTACCCAGGTCAAGCTGAAGGGGAGCGATCTCCACCTCAAGGTCGGCAAGCCCCCGTATTGCCGCATCAACGGCTCGTTGCGCCCGCTGAATCGCGGCCCGATCGACGACGAAGAGATGGTCCGCCTCTGCTTTCCGATGATGGACGAGCGGAATCGCAAGATCTTCGACGAGACCGGCGGCGCCGACTTTGCCCACACGGTCGACGTCGACGGCACGACGTGGCGATTCCGCGTGAACCTGCTGCAGCAGATGGGGCACGTGGGGCTGGTCGCGCGGCGCGTGAACAACTGGATTCCCGACTTCGCCGGGCTGAACCTGCCGCCGATCATGGAAGAACTGTGCAAGTTCGATCAGGGCATGGTGCTGCTGGCCGGGGTGACGGGCTCGGGCAAGACGACTACCATCGCCTCGATGCTCAACTGGATCAATCACAACTATCGCAAGCACATCCTCACGCTCGAGGACCCGGTCGAAGTCGTCTTCACCGAAGACAAGTGCCTGATCAATCAGCGCGAGATCGGCATGGACGTGAAGAACTTCGAGATCGGCATGAAGCACGCCGTCCGCGAAGATCCCGACGTGATGCTCGTGGGCGAAATGCGCGATAAGGAAACGTTCCTCACGGCCATCCACGCTGCCGAGACGGGGCACTTGGTGTTCGGCACGATCCACGCCTCGAGCGCCCCGACGACGATCGGCCGTATTCTCGATCTCTTTCCGCAGGACATGCACACCGCGCTGCGCAGCGCCATCGCCTTCAACATGCGCGGCATCGTGGCACAGAAGCTGTTGCCCTCGATCAAGCCGGGTGTGGGGCGCGTCCCCACGGTCGAGATCATGACGTTCAATCCCACGGTGCGCAAGCTGGTGCTCGAAGAGCACGACGAAAAGCTCCCCGACGCCATCCGCATGTGCGCGCTCGAAGGAATGCAAGACTTTACGATGAGCTTGAAGGGTCTCGTGGACGCCGAGCTGATCGACCGCGCGACGGCCTTCGAAGTCGCGCCGAATGTGGAAGCGCTGAAGATGGCGCTCAAAGGGATCAGCGTGGCGCAGGCCGGGATTCTGTAATGCGGCAATTCGTTGTAGCGGTGGTGGGGGGGCTGGCGGTCTCGGCGTTCCGGGTCGAGGTCCTGCTGGCGCAGACCCCCAAGTGGCCCGATTCTCCGGGCTTCGAGCGCGGGCCAGGCTTCTACATGAGCTGGCTCAAGCTCATCGTCTGCTGGCTCCTGTTTCTCATCTGGGTGGCCACGGCCGATTGGATCAATCGCGACGCGCAGATCCATCGCTTCAAGGATCACCGCTGGAACGCGATCGTCTTCTTTCCGTTCGTCGCCAGCTTCATCCTGCTATGGACGATTCCGTTCTTTTGGGTCGGATTTCCGCTGATGCTGCTGGCCTACGGCATTCCGGTCGGCTGGTACATCTTGTACCGCAACAACATCGTCCCCCCGCACGAGCAGGTGATGACGGGCGATCACCTGCGCTTCGTGCTCTTCACGCGTTTGAACTCGCTCGGCTTCAAGCTCGACGCCGAACGCAAGGCGGGGAAAGACCTCGGTCCGCCCATCGAGTTGACGGGGCAGGGGGGGGCCGACGAGCGCGAGAACACCGCCCACCTGCTCTTGGCACGGCAGAGCGAAGGCTTTTTGCCGGCGCGCGAGATCCTGGCCGAGGCCCTCACCAGACGCTGCGAGTCGCTCATGCTCGACTACACGGCGCAGGCCGCCGCCGTGCGCTACGAGATCGACGGCGTGTGGCACAACGGCGAAGCCCGCAATCGCGAAGAAGCCGACGCGGCGCTGGCCGTCATGAAGACGATCGCCTCGCTCAACGCGGCCGAGCGGCGCGCCCGCCAGCAGGGCACCTTCGGCGCGAAATGGGCCAACGTGAAATACACGGCGCACTTCCTCAGCCAGGGAACGCAGACCGGCGAACGCGTGTTGATCCGCTTCGACGATGGCAGCCAACGCATCAAGAAGTTGTCCGACACCGGCATGCGCGACAAGCTGCAAGAACAGGTGGGCGAGCTGCTCAAGGCGCAGCAGGGGTTTGTCATCTTCTCCGCCCCGCCACGTGGTGGGCTCACCGCACTGATGAACGCGGCCTTGAACTCGTCCGATCGCTTTACCCGCGGTTGGGTCGCGGTCGAAGAGGTGACCCAACCCGAACGCACGATCGAGAACGTCGCGGTCACGACCTACAACGCGGCCGAGGGCGAAACGCCCGACACCGTGCTGCCGCGCCTGGTTCGCCAGTATCCCGACGTGATCATCGTTCGCGACCTGGTCAATCCAGAGACGATCAACCTGCTGGTCGAACAGCTCGAGAGCAATCGGCTGATCATCACCGGCGTGAAGGCCAAGGATTCGGCCGAGGCGTTGTTGCGCATCCTGGCGATGAAGCCGAACGCGGCGAAATTCATCGGCGCGGTCAGCGGCGTCGTCAACGGCCGCCTCATTCGCAAGCTGTGCGACACGTGCAAGGAGGCCTACGCTCCGCCGCCGCAGGTCTTGCAGCAACTGCGCTTGCCCGTGGGCAAGATCGAGGCCTTCTACCGTCCCCCCCAGACGCCCGAGGAAGTGTGCCCCGATTGCGGCGGCATCGGTTATTACGGCCGGACGGCGATCTTCGAGGTCTTGAACGTCGACGATGGCGTGCGCCAGACGTTGGCCACCACGCCCCGGCTCGACGCGCTGCGGGTGGCGGCGCGCAAGGCGGGCATGCGCACCCTGCAAGAAGATGGCATCCTGCTGGTCGTTAAAGGGGTGACGTCGTTACAAGAATTGATGCGCGCACTCAAGGAATAGCTGGCAACGCGACGCGCGAGGATCGGCCACGCCAGATTCTCTCGCGGCGAGGAGTACCCATAAGCATGTACATTGTCCTACTGGTATTGCTGTTCGCGCTCTTCATTGGCGTCTTCGCGTCGACCTTCAATGAAGGCCTCTGGAGCAACGCCCTCACGCTCTTCAACCTGGTGACGGCTGCGCTGCTGGCCATGAACTTCTTCGAACCGCTGGCCAGCTTTCTGGACAAGCAGGCTCCCGGCGGCTCGTACTACTGGGATATCGTCGCTCTGTGGGGCATCTTCGGCGTGTCGTTTGGCGTCATGCGCACGGCGACCGATTTCGCCTCGCGCGTCCGCGTGCGTTTCTTCAAGCCGGTCGACGTGGCGGGCAGCGTCTTTTTTGCCATTTGGATCGGTTGGGTCACCGTTTGTTTTGCGCTGGCCACGATGCATACGGCGCCGCTGTCGAGAAACTTTCTCTCCTTCCGTCCCGAAGATCGAGCCTTGTTCAACCTGGCCCCCGATCGGCAGTGGCTGGCCTTCACGCAGAAGATGTCGCTGGGGCAGTTCTCGCGCATGCGATCCGATACGGACCGGCCCGATATTTACTTCGATCCGAAGGGGGATTTCATGCTCAAGTACGCCTCTCGGCGCGAAGAATTCGAGAAGCCCACGGCGCCGCAGTAAGCAACAGACGCGGCAGTTCCCCACGCGGGTCAAGTCAGCCCATACTTGCGCAGCTTGCTGAACAGCGTGCTGCGAGGAATCCCCAGCCGTTCGGCCGCCCGCGCCTTGTTGCCGTCGCAGGCGTTGAGCGCCTCGAGAATGCGGGCGCGCTCGAGTTCGAAGACTTCATCGATCAGGCGCTCGCTGCGCAGCGGCCGGGGGGCCGCATACTGCGGCTGCCGGCGCGTCGGGCGGCGTCCTTCGCGCACTTCCACCGGGTGAAGCAATTCGGGGGGCAGGTCGTCGCGCGTGATCGATTCTCCCTCGGCCAGCACGACGGCGCGCTCGATGGCATTTTCGAGCTGGCGAATATTGCCCGGCCAAGGGAAGTCGGCCAGCAACGCCAGGGCGTCCTCGTCGAACCGCACCAGGTGCTTGCCGGCGCGCTCGGCATAGATGCGCAGAAAGTGGAGTGACAGTTCGAAGATGTCTTCGCGCCGTTCGCGCAAGGGGGGGCTGCGCAGACTGATGACGTTCAGCCGGTAGTACAAGTCCTCGCGGAAGCGGCCACGCGCGATCAACTGTTCGAGATCCTGATGCGTCGCGGCGATCAAACGCACATCGGTGGTGATCGTTTCCATCCCCCCCACACGTTCGAAGCTGCGTTCCTGCAGCACGCGCAGCAGCCGGGTTTGCGTGTCGAGATTGACGTCGCCGATCTCGTCGAGAAACAGCGTGCCGCGATGGGCCATCTCGAAGCGTCCGCGACGCTGGCGATCGGCGCCGGTGAAAGCCCCCTTCTCGTGACCGAAGAGCTCGCTTTCGAGCAGGCTCGAGCTGAGTGCCGCACAATGCACGGCCACGAAGGGCCCCGCGGCTCGCGGGCTTCCCTGATGAATCGCCCGCGCGAGCAATTCCTTGCCCGTCCCACTCTCGCCGCGGATCAACACGCTAGCCGGGCTCTGGGCGATCTTGGCCACCTGTGCCAGCATGTCTCGCACGACGGGGCTGGTGCCGCGAATGCCGTGATCTTCCTGGGCAGCACCCCCGGTCGTGTCATCCAAACTCGCCGGGCGACCGGAGTGCCGCGCGCGGCTCAGCAGTTCTCCCTGCAGGAACGAGATGCGCTGCTGCTGCTCGGCGATCTGCGTGAGCTTGGCCTGCATGCGCTCGCGCAGCGCCTCGATCGTGCGGTGTCCTTCGGCACTGCGCAGCGCGAGCGTCGTCGTGCGCGCGAGCGCCGTCAGGAAGGTGCGATCTTCTGGCGTGTACGGGCCGCCATCTTCCTTCGTGCCGAGAATCGTCACGCCAATCACCGTGCCATCCTGCTCGAGCACGAAGGCCAGTTCGCCATCCAGGTCGCGCAACTGCTGCTGACCGGGGGACGGAAGCACGGCCAGCCCCAGGCGACTGCTCAGCATGCCGCGATAGCGCAGCTCGGTCGCCAGCGGACTATCGGCGGGCAGTTCCTCGGCCGAATGGCTGGCCCCGATCTGAGCCGCCAGGGCGAACGACTTGCCGCCGCTGCCACGCAGGTAGACGGCGCCGCGCTCGCAACCCACCGCCTCGAGCGCCGACTGCAGCATTTGCGCGGCCAGTTGATGCGGCTCGACGAGACGATCGACCGCACGGCTCATGCGCCGCATGGCGCCGTCGAGCTGGTACTTGTCCCGCAGAAAACGCCGATCGAGCGCGCGTTGGAATCGATCGCGAATCAACCCCAACACGACCGCCACCAGCATGGCCGTCAGCCCCACGGCGAGGGCATTTTCCCAGCGAAAGTAATACTTGCCCACGAGCGCCGTGGCGATGCCCACCATCAGGCAGAACAGGGCGGTCGCGGCGAGGCTGATCGTCACATAGAGCAGCCCCCGATTCAGCAACCGACCGGCATACAGCAGCTTGTGCCGCGTGACGCTGACGGCGTACGCCGCCGCAAACAGCAGGCTCGTCAGATAGATCAGCGTGCGGCTCGTCTGCCCGTAGGCGAATTGCGCCCGGTCCACGAGCAGCATGTAGAGCAACACGCCGAGCGGCAGCACGGCGATCGCCGCGGCCGAGAGAATCCACTGCACCTGGCGCCGTTCGGCGGTCGTGCGGCAGCGCAGATAACTGCGCACGAGCACCGCGTGGCCGAGCAGGAAAATGCCGATCGACAGCACCACGGAAAAGTAGATCGCCACCGATAACCAGTACAAGGCCGCTTGAACGTCGGCGACTGGCAGGCCGACGTCGTAGCCCACGCCCGTGTAGATCAGCGAACCGAGCAGTACGCCCGCGACGAGCGAGGGCACGGTGTACACCGCCGCCAACGTCCAACGCGGATGCAATCGTAGGGCGCGGGCCGGACGTGGGAACAACAGGTAGAAATGCAGCGTGAGCGGCGCCAGCAACAGCGCACTGCCGGCGAACGGATAGAGCAGCCACCGCGCGCCGATCAAGCTCGTCCAGTGCAGCCCGCCCATAAAAGCCACGACACTTACCACGCACAGAGCGAAGAAGATCGTGGCCGAGGCGTCGCCGGGACGACGCCAGAAGACGAGGCCTCCCAGTCCGAACAGCATCATCTGGAGCAGAAACCACGCCAGCGAGAGTCCCAGCGTGTGCCCCGGCACCGGAACCAGCCGCAGCCAGGTCGTGAAGCGACTGGAAGGTGAAGTGGTGTCTGAGCCTGGCCGCTCGAACTCGGCCCGCACCCAGGGGCTGCCATCGATCTCGACAACGGGTTCAACCGCTGACGCAGCCGCACTTTCCAAGGCTGCCAGACTTGGTAAACCACCTACTTCCCACTCGTCCCCCAGCGTCCGTCGTAATCCACTCAACATGCGTCGGAAGTGGAGGAAGGTCGGAACTGGCTGATCTGCCAGGCCAACAAGCAAATCATCTGCCCGGGGCTGCTCGCCCACATAATCGGCGCCGCTGAGCTCGACCCGGCGGACCTTTGGGCCCAGTTCAGAGTCGTTCGCAATCAAGCACTGAACGCCAACGTCGTAGCTGGTCTGGACGCGGTAGAGTACGCCCAGCGAATAGAGCACGGCAAAGGCCGTGGCAAAGTACAGAACGTGTCGGCGTCGAAATCGCATGATTCGGGTCACGGTAGGGGCGCTGAATCGATCCTTCGGCGCCGAAATATCGACGTTTTGTCCTGCCAGCGCCGTTATTCCTACCAATTTCTGGCTTGAATGCAAGCGGCCGCATATCATTCCAAAGCTGTGTCGAATGCGGAGGCATCAGTGTTCGATTTCCGCAACTGATTTGTATCAGGTGGTTTGTGTCTCTTATAGATCTGCGGCGGTGCTTTTTGGCAACGTATTGCGATAAAAACTGGCGAGCTTTAGTCAGTTGGCCCAGTCTTTGCATATAAAGCAGGGAGCAGATTCGGATTCTCGGCGCTGCGGTGGCTTGCTTCAGCGCGTCGACGTTCGGAACTGTCCCGCCCTAGACTACCCAGCCTGTCACAGACGGCGAGAGTGAGGGAGCACCGTCGCCTATTCGATACGAATGCGGCGTTGGCGATAGACCCACATTGCCGGCCCCCGTTCCGATGGTCGTCCGCTCCTGAACTTTTGCCGTCTGTGACGCTTTTTTTTCTTGGTTACGGTCGCTTGCCCTCGGCTGCCTCGCGCACAACTCGACCACGATCCGTCTGTGACTTTTTTTATTTCTTGGTTACGGTCGCTTGATTGACCGAGCAGGGGTCGGAATGACGTCCGATCCTGTTCGACCAGGAGGGTCTTTACGATGCTTGATTCCGATCTCCGTGCAGAACGCTGTTCCATTTGTGGCGGTGAAGGTTCCTCGGCGACCGAAGGTTCCGCTTGCGCCGGGTGCCAGGAACTGCTCGTCTGGTGCCGCCAGCAACTGTCGGAGCTGCTGGAAGTGCCGGCTGCGGCCATCACGCTCGAGGCCGATCTCGAGCATGAGCTGGGGGCCGATTCGCTCGATCTGGTCGAGCTGGTCATGGAGGTTGAAGCTTACTTCGATGTCCAAGTGCCCGACGAAGAGGCCCTCAAGCAGATGCGCACCCTGGCAGATGCCGTGCGCTACATCCAAACGCAGACCCGGCGAGTTCCGGCCTCGGCACGTTGACAACCCAGGTTGCAATGCGGTAGCGTCGCGCCATCCTGGCTTTTCGACAACAGGGGTGCCGGTTTGCCGGCCGGTGGCGCATGTCTGGTGATTCGCTCGAAGTCTCGGAAGTCGCTGAGCTGACTGGCGAAGCCGAGGGATACCGCGCCATCAACCATTGGGCGGTCCTCACGTTGATCCTGGGGTTGGCCTCGGCGCTGGTGCTGGTCCATCCCATCCTGGCAATCTTGCCCGTGCTGACGCTGGTGAGTGGGGCAGTGGCCCTGCGCCAGATCAGCTACTACTGGCCGGCCTATACGGGGCGTTGGGCGGCGCTCGCCGGTATCTGGTTCGCCTTGGTCTTCGCCATCGCCACGCCCACCCGGATCTTCCTCTGGCGTTACCAGATGGAGACAGAAGCGATCCGCTTTGGCGATCAGTTCATGCGGATGCTGCTCGATGGCCGGGCAATCGAAGCGCATCAGCTCACGGTGGCGAAGAACATTCGCATGCCTCCCGACGAGACGATGTACGATTCGTACCGTGCCGATCCAGCGCGTAAGGAAGGCGTGCGCGCCTTTGTGGCGGAGCCGGCCGTCCACACGCTGTTGGCCCTGGGGCCGCAGGCCACGGCTCGGCTGTACGAAGTCGAATCGCTATATACGAACGGCGATGCCGCTGCGGCAGCCTTGCTGTACGCCGTGACGTACGACGACCGCGGGACGCGACGCACGTTCTTCGTGCGTTTGATCGATGTGCGGGAATCGCATCGATCGGAGCGGGCCGGCTGGAGAGTCCACCGCGTGTTCGGAGACGTTTATCCCGGCTCGAAAAGCGAAGACGAAACGCAGCTTCCCGCCGGTTAGCAGGCCTTCTATCGAGGGCCGCCCTACGACCCGCTCTGCCCCGCCTCGCCAGAGACCGCACCACGGGCCTGACTGATCAACTGCCAATCGACCGGGCGAACTTCGGCACGGTCGAGGGCCGTTCTGTTGTTATGGACGTGGGAGTCCTCGATTTCGTTCCCTGCATCGACCACCACCAGGAGCAATCGGTAGGCGCCTTCGTCCGAAGGAGCCCCGCGACGCAGGTGAAACACCTCGGCCGGCAGTCGCACATCGATGGATCGGGTTTCACCGCCGGCGAGTTGTTCGAGCCGCCCACTCTCCGCGGCGATTTCCTCGGCATTCTCGAAATCGATGCCCGCCACCAGCGAAACATCGAACCCGCTGGCCGCCACCGTCGAGTCGTTGCGGACGGTGATCCGGTAGCAGGGGCCAAGGTTTTGCGCCGCATTCCCCGCGTCGACCAGACGCACTTCGACGACCCTCAGATCGGGTCTGGTATCGTCGATCTGACCGGTGGGGAGATCCGTGGCGCCGACGCTGGTCGCGAGGGTGCCAAGCAGAAGAGAGATCGACAAGCGGCACAGTTGGGTAAAGATTGCGGGCATCGTTCGATTCCTTCGCGCTAAAGAGGGGGGAGGAGGGCCCGCGATCGGGAAAGACGATTGCGGAAGGCGCCGGCGATGCGCGGGGCCGGTTCATCCGGCCTTACCCTGCCAAGCGAGAAGCAAAAGCGTTTGTTACCGCAACGGAGAAAACGCTTACGGAATCGCGCCGGTGAACGATTCGCCCCGCCTGTCGATCGGGGTGAGTGGCAGGCCCGGCCGCGCATAGAGTTCGTAGATCTCGTCGCGATAGACGCGATGCCACCCTGTCGCCTCGGGCATGGCGGCGGCCAGCGGGGAATGCCGCGGCACAAGCACAATGTCGGTAGAGTATTTCGCGAGCGTTTTGCGCCAGCCAGGCTGCGCGCGGTAGAAGGCGACGTTTTCTTCCAGCACGCCCGGCTGGTAGCTCACCTCGTAGCGACCGTCGAGGCTGACCTTCGTCTCGGGGCCCAGCTTCCACATCACGTAGCCCCCTTCGACAAAGGGGACCATGACGTGGCCGTGAAAACGCTGTGCCGCGAGATAGTCGACCGCGCCAAGGGGATACACCGGCTGACCTGCCACCAGCGCGGCATGGTCGGCGGGGAGCGTGGCCTCCCAAGGACGGCCAGCCAGGGCCTGCGTACCGCACACGCCGGCCATCAACGCGCCCCCCAGCGCCATCGACTTGGCGCGGCGTTGCCAGAGGGTGGCCAGCGTCGCGCCGAGCGATGTGGCGTCAACGAACGACGGCGCGTAGGCAAACCACACGACCGCGTACAGCGACACGTGCCGCGTGTGCCGCAATGCCGCGTACGCCGCCACGGCCACGAGCAGCAAACCCACGAGACGACGCGGGCCGGCCACGCACGCGGTGTAGAGCACCAGCGCCAGCGAAACGAGGAACAAGGCGAACGTCGAGCCGCCGGTTTGCCACAGCGGAGCCCATTCGCTAATCAACGGTCGATCGAGCAGGATGCCGTGCAGCAAGTAGGGGTAATAGTAGGCGCCGTAGGGATTCACGACGATGAGCAGCGCCATCGCCCCCAGGCAGGCCACCAGGTGCAGCACCGGCTGCCGGCGCCACGCTTGTTCGAGTACGTAACAGGTGAACAAGGCCGCGCCGACGATGAAGCCGGCATGCAGGTTCAGCCACACCACATACAGGGGCAGCCAGCCAAGCATCCAACGGCGTGCTCCGCGCCGGTCTTGCTCGAGCAAAGAAAGCTGGATCGCCAGGGCCGCGAGCGTGAAGAGCTGCGCGCGGACGGTCGTCATGCCAATCGCCAGTAGCAAAACGGCCAACGGCGCGAGCGAGACGATCGTCGTCCAGCTTGCCTGACGCTGCCGCGCGGTCGTGACGCAGAAACAGGCGGTCACCGCGATCAACGCGTATTTCAGTGCCATGAGCCCGGCGCCTCCTGCCAGGGCCGTCGCGCCGTACAGGACAAAGCCGGTCCCCCACTCGTGATGCACGATCGGGTAGACCGTGGGGGTATAGGCGAAGGAATCCGCCAGCGGTATCGCCCCCAGTTGCAGGGCCTGGCGGGCCAGGGCCATCTCGTGCCAGACGTCGGGGTCGACGAACGTCAGGCGAGAGAGTTGCAACAGCGCGAGAGTGAATACTGCCAGAGCACCCGCGATCAGCGCCCCACGTACATCGCTGGAAAGCGGTGTTCCGCCGCGTCGCAAGACATCGCGTGGGGCGGCACGTTCCCGCAACCGTGTCGTGGGATCGCTCTCCGCCGTGATCGGTTCAGTCGACAACGTGTCAGTCGGCGATGGCATAGCGGATCGTACACCAGACGGCATTGAAGAAGTCGCGCAGGCCGATCTTCTTGCCTTCGGCATAGCCGCGCGGGGCGTAGCTGATCGGCACTTCGTAGATGCGGCAGCGTCGCCGGGCGATCTTCGCCGTCAGCTCCGGCTCGACGCCAAAGCGGTCTTGCGCGATCGAGATGTCTCCGAGCACGTCGCGGCGGAACACCTTGTAGCAGGTCTCCATGTCGGTGAGATTCAAATTGGTCGTCACGTTCGACAGCAGCGTCAACGACGCATTGATCAATCGATGACGGAACGACTGAATGCGGCTGCCGCTGCCGATGAACCGCGACCCATAGACGACGTCGGCCCGTCCGTCGAGAATCGGCTCGACCAGTTGCGGATACTCCCGCGGATCGTATTCGAGATCGGCATCCTGAATCAGCACGACGTCCCCCGTCGATTCGGCGATGGCGGTCCGCAGCGCGGCGCCTTTGCCCCGATTCTCGTCGTGAAAGCGGATTACCAGGTCGGGCTGACCGATCATTTCGGCGAGCACTTCGCGCGTGCCGTCGGTGCTGCCGTCGTCGACCAGAATGATTTCTTTCGGAATCGGCACGCTGCGCACCCGGGCCACGATCTCGCGAATCGTCTGAGCTTCGTTGTAGACGGGCATGCAGACCGAGAGCTTGAAGCCGGCCGGCAGTCGAAACATGCCCAGCTTGCGCAAGGCGTCGTCCCCCAGCACGCGCGAGATCTCTTCCACGAGCGTCAATTCGGTCGCATCGAGTCCGCCGACCCAGATGCTGCCCGTCGCCGGTGCCTTCACTTCCGTCGGGGCGATGCTGGGTAAGGTGGCGGCATCGTCGAGCGGCGTCTGCGACCGCCTCGTCGCGCGCTTGGTTTTGGCCGGCTGACCGGGTTGCTTGCCGCGTGCGGCCGGCTTGGTCGTGCGCGATTTCGGGCCTGCCGCACGGGTTTTCGATTCTGACGATGGCAACGATTTCACGGCGCAATCTCCGGCTCGAGAAAACAGGGCGCGGCAAGTATAGGTTGTCCCTGCGCGGAGCGTGGCGTTCGCCACGGCACTTACGTCCGCTTGGCACACATGCGCAAAAATGCCGTGCGGCTGTCCACCCCAGCGGGGTGTAAGGTACGTTTGGTGTGGAGTGCGCGAGAACCTCTTCGATCGCACGAGAGACAGTCGGATGGAAGCGGTTGAGCGCGAACAAGGCCAGGAACTCGGGGCGATCCTCGAGCGTTTCATTGGCGGTCAGCGCAGCAAACTCAGCGACAAGCGCTGCGCGCCTCGTGCGGCCTATCCGGCGCCGTTGGCGATCGCCCCCTACGACGGCGAGCTCTATCCCCAACAGGAAGAATTCGTGCCGGTCTACGGCCGAGATTTGTCCAGAACGGGGATCTCCTTCTTTGCCACCGAGATGCCCGCCTCGGAGTTGGTCGCACTCAGGTTGGGGAATGCACCGCTTCAACAGGTCGTCATTGCCGCGCGGGTTGTGCGCGTGAGTTCGGGCTACTTCCAACGGCGGCGCCAGTTAATCGTGGGATGCCAGTTCATCTCGCGATTGCACCCCCAGTAGCCTTTCGTTTGACGGCGGCGGTGCGCCGAGCCAAACTCGATCTGTAAGCCCGCGGGCAGTCTTGGCCCGCACGGAACAGAACGAGCATGAGATCGATGTCGCACGAGCAGAAATCACCGCGTGACGCCCGCCTGGCCGAGATCCGTCGCCGCATTGCGGCCGGCACCTACGATACGCCCCTCCGTCTCGAGGCCGCCCTCGAGGCGTTTCTCGAGAGTACCGACGCCCGAGGCGTGTCCGAGGCCGAGCTCCCCGCCGAACGTCGTCCGGCACGCGACTACCGGTCGCGCTGATGGCTCGCAGTGAATTCGCTTTCGCCTCTCCGCCCGGCGGGCGGATGTGAGGTAGAGTAACAAGAGACGGGTTGCAGTCGCTTACGGCCGCGGCAGTCGGACAAAACGCCGGCTGCCGCGGTCGATGCCTTTCCGCCCGTCGTAATGCGACGCTCGGCGGCTTCAGTGAGATTTTAGAGAATTTTCGGTAGGCGCTTTTCCACCGACTGCCGATGAATTCCACTACCAGCCCGATCCTGCAAACCGATCGGGTCGCTCCGCCGTAAAGAAGCACGGCGGAAGCCACGACCAGACACTAGGATACAAGCCTCTCGCTTTCCATTCCGTCGGAGGTGCCAACCCAAAAAGCGTGAGTCCGAGTCAACCACGGCGAGCGCCCAGCGCTGCCCGACTCGCACTCTTCTCGCAGCGACTCCACCGTCGCAAGAAGGCGAGAGGTTTGACTACAAGCACAAGGCCGCCGAGCTCCACCAGCTCGGCGGCCTTGTTGCGTTTCGGGGGTGAACTTCCTTTATACTGCCTTGGATGCGAGCATTGCGCCGACTGGCCGACTCTCTGGCAAGCAGGCAAACCGGAAAATTGACGGATTCTCATTCAAGTGCCGAACCGTCCCTTTAACTAGGATGCAGCCTTTCCGTAGTTGTCACACGCATGCGATACCCCGCGTTAGTTTCGTTGTCCTTGCATGCGCTCATCGCGGTTGTCGTACTCGGCTCAGTGACCGGCCAAACTTGGTTTCCGTTCCCGGACATCTTGGCCGGCGGAGTGCGGCACATTGCCGACCTGGCGGCATGGCTCGCCTTCGGAGAAATGCCTGGGCCATTTGCCGACATGGTTCTCGCGGTTGTGTACGGTATGATTGCCGGACAGCTTAGTCTCGTGGTGATCTACGCCACCGCAAGCCAGGCGTGTCGCGTGACACGACTATTAGCTCTTGTCCTGTCTGTTCCGGTAGCTTGTTTACTGTGTGCCTTTGTTGACGAGAGCAACCAACTTGCATTCCTATTAGAACTCCTTTGCGCTCCCGCCGCGGTATTGTTTGCGATACTTGGAATTCTTCGGTGCCTGGGTTATCGGCTCGTTGCTCGGACCCACTTGGCGGTGCCCTCTTTTGGCACGTATTCGTTATTTCAACTCCTTGGATTCGTC
>JAHBXR010000045.1 GCA_019636335.1 Pirellulales bacterium | reverse complement strand
GTACGACGCCACTGAGACAATCAATTGGGTCATCCGCAATTCGTTGTTGTACAACGGCTTGCGGCATGGAATATCCTGAAAAGCGGAGGGCACGGGGCTCGAACCCGCAACCCCCTTTCGGGGGCACCTGATTTCCAGTCAGGCCGCTAACCATTCGCTTACCCTCCACGCAGCGGCGGCGCGACGGGCGCGCAACCTCTACTCCGACACGATTGTAGGTGCCCTCGTGTACGCATCAAGGTCGTTGTCCCAGGGAATAGGGAGACGAGGGGCTGGTCAGCCAGAAAAGGGCTGTTTCCGGCCCGTTCCTACGCATTCGCGCCGGTCGTTGTCAGCCAAAAGCTTGCCCTGCTGGTAGCTTCGCATTAGTCTGGCAGCCTGGACCCTACAGTCCGTCCCAGCCGTAATAACCGTTAGGACGGGGCGGATCGACAGGGTCGTTCTAGCTTGCCCCGTCGCTCACCTATCGCGGCGCGGGGCAGCGGGTTCGCGAGCGGCTGTCGTGGCTGCCCGCCGGCAAGCAGTGTTGGCGACCGGGCGCGAGGCCGGTCGGGGAACGAGGAGTCGAGGCGCCGTAGACCCCGTTGCGCGCCCACCGATCCGAGCTGCTCTGGCATTGTCTCCGATGCCGTTGCGCTTCCTCACTTCTCTTACGAGCACTAGGGCGAAACTGACTCATGAAGAAGCTGAATCGTTGGCGTCGGGCAGGCGATCGCGCATTACGCCGATCGAAGCACTTCCGTTTTCCGACCTCTTATACCGATTCGCCCCTGTCGAGCCCAGCCGCGCTCGCTCTCGAGCCGCTCGAGTCGCGTCGCATGTTGGCCGTGGGAGATGAACTGGTCACGATTCGTCTCGAGACCACCGATCTCGTCGGCAATGCGATCGAATTCATCAAGGTCGGCGAGCAGTTTCAGCTCCGCGCCTACGTCGAGGATCCCAACGCCACACCGTCGAGCGGCGGCGTTTTCGCCGCCTATTTCGATACGACCTACGAAGCAGCGCTCGCGTCGGTTAGCGGAGCCATTGCTTTCGGGGCAAGCTATCCCAACGTCCAAAATGGCAGCACCGCCGTAGCTGGCGAACTCGATGAAGTGGGGGCCACCATCGGAGGCGCCCCTCTCGGTGAGGGTGAGTTCCTGCTCTTCAGCGTCCCCTTTACGGCCAATGCCGCGGGCACGATCAATTTCGAGACGAACGTCGCCGAGGAACTCCCCTTCCACAGGATTCTCATCAGCGGTGGCTCGCCAGGCGGTGTCGCCCCCGAAGATGTCCACTACGGCACCACCTCGATTCTCGTTTACGAAGAACCCACGATCTCGATTTCCGATGAGACCAACGTCGAAGGCGCGGCCGTCGTCTTCCAGATCACCTTATCGCATCCAGTTCCCGTGCCCGTCACGTTCGACATCGAGACACAGGACATCACCGCCTTTGCCGGCAGCGACTACACGCAGCGCGTCGACTCGCTCACCTTCGTGCCGGGCAACACCTCGCTCAATTTCCTCGTGTCGCTCGCGAACGATTCGATCAATGAACCCGTCGAGACATTCCGCGTCCAGCTCTCGAATGCGACGAATGCCACGTTTGCCGACGACGAGGGGATCGGGACGATCGAGGATGACGACGATCCACCGACCGTCTCGATCGAAAACGTGAGCGTCAATGAAGGGAACAGCGGGACATCGCAGGCCCTCTTTACCGTCTCCCTCTCGACGGCCAGCGAGCAGGTGATCACCGTCGACTTCAGCACGGGCAATCAGACCGCTACCGCCGGCTCCGATTACACCGCTACGATCGGCACCGTTACCTTCCTGCCAGGCGAGCTCGTTCAAACAATCGCGATCGACGTCCAGGGCGACACGCTGAGCGAGATCGACGAGACCTTTACCGTCGATCTGTCGAATCCCGTGAATGTTGTCATTGACGTTGGCCAGGCCATTGGCACCATCCTCGACGACGATCCCATCGGTATTTTGATCGACGACGCCGAGTTGGTGGAAGGCGACGCGGGCACGTCGAACATGTCGTTTACCGTGCGTTTGACCCGCGCCAGTGATGTGGTGATCACGGTCACCGCTACCGCCAGCCCGCTCACCGCGCAGGAAGGCGCCGACTATCAAGCGACAACGCAGCAACTCACGTTCCAGCCTGGCGAAACGGAAAAGACCTTCCTCGTGCCAATCGTGGGTGACCTGACCCGCGAATCGAATGAGACGCTCGCCGCGACGCTCACCTCGCCCACCGGGGGCGCCATTCTGGATGGTCAGGCAGTCGGTACGATCATCGACAACGACCCGGTGCCCAGCATCTCGATCAGCGACGCCTCGACCTACGACAACGTCGTCGGGACGGTGAATCTCGACTTTATCGTCACCTTGTCCAATCCCAGCGACCAGACCGTCACCGTCGATTTTGCCACATTGCAGGATAGCGCGCTCGCCGGCTCCGACTTTACCGCGGCCACCGGCACGGTCACCTTCGCGCCGGGGGTCACGCAGCAGGTTATTTCGATCGTGATCCTGGGCGACACCGACGACGAACCGGACGAACAGTTCTTCGTCGATCTGACCAATCCCACGAACGCCACGATCGCCGACGATCGCGGCGTCGGCACCTTGCTCGAGATTCCGCCGCAACTCTCGATCAACGACGTGTCCATCGTCGAGGGAGATGCCGGCACCGTCGATCTCGTGTTTACCGTGACGCTCAGCGAAGAGGTAAATGGAACCGTCTCGGTCGATTTCACCACCGTGTCGGATACCGCTCTGGCAGATGTGGATTTCCAGACGCTGTCGGGCACGCTGACGTTCGCGCCGAATCAACTCACGCAGACCATCACCATCAAGATCATTGGCGACCTGTCGGACGAGTTCAACGAGAACTTCTTTGTCAACCTCTCGAATCCGGTGGGCGCCACGATCGGCGATGGCCAGGGCGTCGGCACAATCATCGACAATGACGACATCCCTCTGATTTCAGTCGCTCCCGTCTCGCAGGCCGAAGGCAACTCGGGAATCACCAGCTTCGAGTTCATCGTCTCGCTCAGCGAGGTGAGTGGCAAGACCGTCACGGTGCAGTTCGCCACCTCCGATCAGACCGCCACGGCGGGTTCCGATTACACGGCCCTCACCACGACGGTCACATTTCAACCGGGCGAGCAGTCGCAGACCGTCGTCGTGCAGGTGCTGGGCGACACGGTGTTCGAACTAGACGAAACCTTCCTCGTCTCGCTGTCGAATCCCGTCAACGCCGGGCTTGAAGATCCCGCCGACGAGGCCATCGGCACCATCCAAAATGATGAAACGCGGCCGACCATCTCGATCGAGGACGCCAGCGTCGTCGAGGGCGATTCCGGCCTGACGGAAATGACCTTCCTCGTGCGCCTGTCGCACGCCAGCAGCGAGACGATCACCGTCTTCTATTCCACCTCGGACGGCACCGCCACCGCCGGTAGCGACTACGAGACGTCGAGCGGCACCTTGACGTTCGCGCCGGGCGTGACGGAGTTGCCCGTCGTCGTGCAGATCATCGGCGACACGATGGACGAGCCGCACGAAACGCTGCTCGTTACCTTGGACGATCCCACGAATGCGACGCTTGCCGACGGTGAGGCCATCGGCACCATCACCGATGACGATGGTCCCACGACGATCTCGATCTCTTCGGCCTCGATCGTCGAAGGCAACAACGGTACGACCAACCTCGTCTTCACGCTGACCCTCTCGCGCGCCACCGAGCAGACAGTCACGGTGCAATTCAGCACCGCCGATGGAACCGCCCAGGCGGGGCTCGACTATCTTGCCTCGGCGGGTACCGTCACGTTCAACCCGCTGCAGACGACCCAGACGCTCGTCGTACCGATCGTCGGCGATCTTCTCGACGAAGACGACGAGACGTTCTCCGTCGTGCTCTCGTCCCCCGTCAATGCCGAGATCGAAGCGGGGACCGCCACGGGGACGATCGTCGACGACGACGACGCGCCCACCATCGCCATCGACAGCCCCAGCACCACCGAAGGCGACACCGGCACGCGACAACTTGCCTTCAAGCTGACGCTGTCGGCCGCCAGCGGCCGGACCATCACGGTCAACTACGCTACGTTGGCGAGCACGGCCGCCGTGGGGATCGATTTCGATGCCGCCGGCGGCACGGTGACCTTCGCTCCGGGGGAGGTCGAGAAGTTCATCAACGTGGCCATCATTGGCGACACCTTCGACGAGGATGACGAAACGTTCTTCGTCGACCTCACGAATTCCGTGAACGCCGGCATCGCGGTGAATCGCGGTACGGCCACTATCTACGACGACGATCGCACGCCCACGCTGGCGATCACCAATGCCTTCGTCACCGAGGGAGATTCCGGCACGCAGACGCTGTCGTTCGTGGTCATCCTCTCCGAGGCCTCGGGTCGCACGGTCACGGTGCAGTACGCCACGGCCGACAACACGGCCACGGTTGCCGATGGCGACTACCAGGCGACGTCCGGCATCTTGACGTTCGCGCCGGGCGAAACACAGAAGGTCGTGCAAGTGGTCGTCTTTGGCGACGAGAAGGAGGAGCCGGACGAGACCCTGTTCGTCAATCTGTCCAATCCCACGAATGCCGTTTTCGACACTTTGCTGCTGGGCAGTCCGCAAGGCACTGGCGTCATCATCTCCGACGATTTGCCCTATGTCGTGGGCAGCTTGAGCGGATTTGCCTTCGTCGATTCGAATTCGAGCGGCGTCCGCGAGTCGTACGAGAAGCTTCTCGCTGGCGTGCGCATCACGCTGTCCGGCACCGACATTCTCGGGCAGACCGTTACGCGGACGACCTACACGAGCAAGACGGACGGATCGTACTTCTTCGGCAACCTGGTGCCGGGCCGTTACACGATCGAGCAGCCCGACCAGCCGAGCAACTACGACGATGGCCTCGAGCAACCGGGCTCACTCGGCATTGTCGGCGATCCTCAAAACGATCGCTTTGTCGTCGATTTGGGATCGGAGCAGCACGGCACAGAATACAACTTCGGCGAGAAGCTCAAGCCGGTGTACTATTCGCGTGCCTTGTATCTGGCCTCGACTCCCAATCCCCATCCGATCACTGAGGTCAGCCCTTTGCAGCCGGATTCGGCCTCGCAGGCGGCTCTCATGGTTGCCAACCAGCAGCGATCGTCGGCCAGTGCCTTCGATCAGGCCTTTGCCCAGATCGGCACCCTGGGGGGTAGCCCCAGTGTCGAGCTGTTGCGCCTGATCGGCGTCGGCATGACGAAGAAGCTGGAACTCGAAGACAATTCCCTCTTTGACCCGTTCGGCGATGTCGATCTCGGCTAGCAGGCTGCTGAAAAAGGTCCGTCGTGGCCTTTTTCAGCCTCGCGAAGTGCGGAGTTGAACTCCGCACCGCTCGCAAAAGAACGACTTCCGTCGCTATTTTGTGATCGCATCCAGGCGATCCTATCAGGCTGCTGACTTTTTCAGCAGCCTGATAGTGCATTGTCAAAACCAGAAGTTCGGGTTCCCCAGCCGGGTGGCAGACGATGGTGCGGCGCGACGTCGCGCACGACAACACATTCGAGTCGCACCGTCGTCGGTGTTGCGCAGCAACCAGAGGGTCGATCGGGCAGGCACCTTTCAGCAGTGCAGCCTCACCACAGCGCCGGTCCGGTCGAAACGATCCTCTTGTCGCTGCGCGACACCGAGCTTGCCCCTTTTATCGGCATTTCTGCGCCAGTCGCGGTGGTTTGACGCTCCTTCCGGGGTGACCTAGGTTTGCATTGCCTTGTGGTCTCCTGGACCAGGCTGCGCCTTCACTTCGTGCCGAGTTTCTCCATGTCCGACACCACGCAAGACAATCTCCTGGCTCGCCTGGCGGGCATCGCCAATCCACAGGATGGATCGGATCCCTGGTCCTCGATTTCGGTAACGCGCCCCGAGCATGATCTGGCCGTAGCAGCCCCCGCCCCCCCTGCCCCGCCCCCGGCGTCCCAGGCTCCGTCCACACCATCGGCACGCGACGAAGCCGATCGCACGCTCGAGCAGTTGTGCCATCGCATTTCGAACCTGACGGGCGGACAGCGCGCCGGTACCAGTGACAGCTCGGCCGACGGCCAGGGGGTGGATGCCAATGGCGTCTTCTTTCCCATCGAACCGACCTCGCTCGCCGAGTCGGGGCTCACCGAGACCGAAGTCGAATCGCTGATCTTGAAGTTCCTGTTGAACCGCGGCGAAAGCACGGGACGTTCGATCGCCGTGCAGGTCAAGCTTCCCTTCAAGATGATCGAGACGCTCCTGCGGCAGATGAAGACCGACCAACTGGTCGTTTACAAGGCCGCCGCCGAGGTGAACGACTACCTTTACCAGATCACCGAGACCGGCCGCGAGCGGGCCCGGCGCCACTACGAGCACTGTACCTACTTCGGCGCCGCCCCCGTGACGTTGAGCGACTACATCGCCAGCGTTTCGGCCCAGACGATCACGAATCAGCATCCCACGGTCGATGACCTGCGCCGCGCCTTTGCCGACTTGCTCTTGAACCAGAGCATGCTCAATCGTCTGGGCCCGGCCATCAACTCGGGCCGCGGCTTATTCTTGTACGGCGCGCCGGGCAACGGCAAGACGAGCATCGCCGAGCGCGTGACGAAGTCGTTCGGACAGACGATCTGGGTTCCGCGCGCCCTGGGGGTCGACGGCGAGATCATTCGCCTCTTCGATCCCAGCAATCACGAGGCCGTTCCGCTCGAATCGACCGACGGTCTGCTCGACAATCGCCGCATCGATAAACGTTGGATTCGCATTCGCCGTCCGACGATCGTCGTCGGCGGTGAGTTGCAGATGGAGAATCTCGAGATCTCCATGAACACGACGACTCGCATCAGCGAGGCGCCACTGCAGCTCAAGAGCAACTGCGGCACCCTGGTAATCGACGACTTCGGCCGCCAGCGCATCCGTACCGACGAGCTGTTGAATCGCTGGATCGTGCCGCTCGAGAAACGCTACGACTTCCTGAATCTGGCCAACGGCAAGAAGATTCAGGTCCCCTTCGATCAATTGATCATCTTCTCGACGAACCTGGAGCCGAAGGATCTCGTCGACGACGCGTTCTTGAGGCGTATTCCGTACAAGATCGACGTCCCCGATCCCAGCGAAGAGGAGTTCCGCGAGCTGTTCCGCATCATGTCTCCCAAGCTGGGTTTCGTGCATCGCGAGGACGCCGTCGACTACTTGATCGAGAAGCACTACAAGTCCGTGCGGCGGCCGTTCCGCTGTTGCCAGCCCCGCGACTTGCTCTTGCAGGTGAAGAATTTCTGCTACTACCAGGGGCAATCGGCCGAGATGACCCGCGAGAATTTCGACTTCGCCGTGGCGAATTATTTTGCGGTCATGTAATCGCCGCCGGCACGCTTGACGTCCCGCGGCGCGTCGTCCACACTCGCGTGATCTCGTTTCCAGCCACCTGGCTCGCAGAGATCGCGCGATGTACGACTTTGCCATCATCGGCTCCGGCGCCTCCGGGGGGCGCATGGCTTACGAGCTGACCGCCGGCGGCGCAAAGTGCGTCCTCATCGAGGCCGGCCGAGCCTTCGACCGGCATAGCTTTCCCCCGGGCGAGTTGGGCTACTCGACGCAGATGTTCTGGGGGGGCGGGCTCGAAGTCAGCCGCGACGCACGCTTCGGCTTTCTCCGCGGCAAGTGTCTCGGTGGCACATCGGTGGTGAATCAGGCCGATCTCGACCGCTTCGACGATCTCGCCTGGGACGACTGGCGCGACCGCACCGGGGTCGACTTCTTTCGCACCGAGCGGATGGACCCCTACTACGACGAGCTCGATCGAGCCATTCCGCACGGCGAAATCCCACGCTCCTACTACAATCGCAACGCCGAGCTTTTCATCCAAGGCTTCGACAAGACCGGCTACCACTGGAAGCCGATCGATCGCGCGCAGGACGATTGCAAGCTCGACCACGGCAGCGATTGCATCGTCTGCCTGGGCGGCTGCCCGCGCAACGCCAAGCAGAGCACGCTGGTCAACGCCATTCCTCAAGCGCAGGCCTTGGGACTGGACCTCGAATGCGAGTTCGATGTCGAGCGCGTGGAAGACCGTCGTACCGAGGTGCGGCTCGTGGGCCGTCAGCACGGGGCCCAGCGCGAGCTCGTGGCGCGACGCGCCATCTTGGCGGCCGGTTCCCTAGGCAACACGGCCTTGCTCCTGCGTTCGACCGACTTGGCACGCCGCCTGCCGGCTTTGGGACGCAACTTCTGCTGCCATCCGCAGTACATGACCTACGGCGTACACGACGAGCCGGTCGACGCTCACAAAGGGGCCTTGCAGTCCGTGCAGGCGCACGATCGGCGCTTACGCGAGGCCGGCATCAAGATCGAGAACGTCTTTGCCCCGCCGATCGCCACGGCCATGCTCTTGCCAGGCGTGGGGCGTGCGCATCATGCGCAGATGCGCAATTTCCGGCATCTGGCCTGCGTCGAAGTCGCCGTGCGCGACGAGCCCTTGGGCACGATGAAGCTGGGACGCGGCGGAAAGCTGATTGTCGACAAGCCCCTCAGCGCCGCCGACCGAGCCAAGATCGACGAGGGGCTCAAGCTCGCGCTCGCCACGCACGAGCATGCCCGCGCCAAGCAGATCATTCGCTGCGATCAAGGCTTTGGTTTGCACCTGATGGGAGGCTGTCCGATGGGCACCGATGCGAGGACGTCGGTCGTGGCCTCCGACTTTCACTTGCACGGGTTCGACAACCTGATCGCCGCCGATTCGAGCATTTTTCCCACGGCGCCGGGCATCAACCCGTCTTTCACGATCATGGCCCTCAGCCTGCGCGCCAGTCGAGAGCTGCTGGCACGCTAAAACGCCGCGGCGCGAGTCACAATTTGCCAGAGAGAACGCTTTGAAAACTTCGTCACGCTACCTGAGTACACGGCAAACCCACGGGCTGGTGAAGCTCGGCGAGGCCTATTGCCCAGGCGACGAAACCTTTCCTTCCTTCGCCGAATTGGGCTGCGCCGAACACGTCGACGAGATCCTGGCCTGCATGCCCGAGGCGGACCGGCGCGATTTGGCGATGCTGCTGGGCGTCTGTTCGTGGATGCCCCGCTTCGTCCTCTCCAGTGCCGTGCGTCTGCTCCAATGGAGCCCGCGCATGCCGACGCCGCTGGGCGCAGCCATGCGTTTCTTGCACATGGGCATCCGGGGCCTCTTGCTCACGCTCTACTATTCCGGCAGGGCCGGCGCCGGCTATCGTGGCCCCACTCCCTACGACGTGCTCGGCTACGAAGTATCGGTCTACACGGCCGACGTCGACGCCACAGAGACCTCTCGTTCGGCCATCTGAGCGTCTGACGCCGTCGCGCTAGATAAAAGATCGCCCGAGGCCACGATAGGTCGGTACCCGATCGACGATGCGTCCTTGTTCGACGAGCAGATACTCGTGGAAACGCTCGGCCAGCTCGCCTGCTTTCGCATGACGCATGAGCACGGGATCGCCGGGGCGCAGCTTCACCCCCTCGGGCAATTGCAGCGGTGTTTGTACTTCGCCGCAACCTTCGGTGCTGACCAGCTTGATTCCCTCGGGCAGATGCACCACGGGCACTTTGTCCCAACCAGGCTCGCCCGAGGCGATATAGCCGCCACCAAGACACGTCGCGTAGCCGTCATCCGAACTGCGTACTACCTGCAGCACGAAGAAACAGGCCGGCTCGAAGTTGACGTTCGAGTAGTAGTTGAACAAGTGCGAGCAGAGAAAGCCCGATCCCGCCGCAAGCTCCGTCAGCCAGGGTTCGTCCACCGCCAGGTTCACCGAGCCGGTGCCGCCGCCATTGAACAATTCGAGCGCATATCCACGCTCGCGGATTGCCTGGGCAAGCGTCTCTCTCAGTTGCGAGATGTGCCGCACCGATCGCCGGCGGATCATGCCCGCGATCGGATTGAGCAGCTTCTTGAAGGGATTACGATCCGCCAGTCCCGCGACCTGCGCTTCATAGCCCATCAGTCCCACGATCTTGATCCCGGGCAGATGCTTGGCCGCTTCGTAAAGCCGCAGCACGTTGTCGACCGATCGCAGAGGGCTGCGTCGCACCCCCAGGTGCATGCCCGCCGGACGCCACGACATATCGACGTCGAGCACGAGTGGAAACGCCGGCCGCACGCGTTCCATGCACTGGGAAACCGCCTGCAGATGTTCGATCGAATCGACGATCAGACGCACCGTCTTGCCGCCGACGTGCAGATCGCACAGCAGCTCGAGATCACTGCGCTGCACCGTCGGGTACGCCACCAGCAAATCGTCGAATCCCTGGCTGGCCAGAAAGGCCGCCTCGGCCGCCGCGTAACACATGAGCCCCCGATAAGGCTCCCCCGAGCGTAGCACGCGACGGAGCAGTTCCGGCACCCGCACCGATTTCGATGCCACGCGCAGTCGCTGCTGATGGCCTGCTTCGCGCACGATCCGTGCGATCTTCGCCACGTTGCGATCGAACGCCTCGAGATCCACAACCACTGCTGGAAGAGGCTCGCCCCGGAGCAGATCGCGCCACTGGTCGTAGTTCATCATATAGGTCACGCGCCCCGGACGTGACAATTGGTAGGTCAGGTACGCCGTACCTGACAATCGATCGAGTTGCCACCGTGAGGACTGTCAGGTACGGCGTACCTGACCTACGCAACGCCACTTAACCCTTCAGCGCCTGCAGCAGCAAGCCGGGCAGCTTGAGCACCGACGGCTCGTGGCACAGCTCGACCACCTTCCACGTCACCGCGTTGGCATTCTTGGTCGTCGGGAACCAGAGTGGCTTGGGGAACAACGTCAGTGGGCCTTCGAGCACGGTCTTCATCGGCCGGTCGAACATATAAGTGTTGTGGACCCAGCCGATGCCACTCTCGGGATTCTCGATCGTGCCTCCCGGGTGACCACCCCAAGGGGGGCTGATCATGGCGTACGACAACGCCGACCAGTAGTTGATGCCGATGGTGCCGTATCGCAGCGCGGCGATCGACTCGCGGAACAACTTTTCGTTGGCGGCCGACTTGCGGAACTTCGGATGTACCATCACCGTGCAGCCCAGCGTGCCGAACAAGCGATCGTTGGCAAACGACGTGGCTTGCGCCAGGAAATCCGCTTCATCGGCAGCGTCGAGGCCCGTCTCCACCGCCACGCACACAAACGACTCTTCGTCGAAAAAGATCGGCCGCGCCACGGGATCGACATCCCGTTCCACCGTCCAAGGCAGCATTCCCGCCTGGCAACCGGCCGGCTCGTCACCAGTGAAGCGGCGATAGCGATCTTCGGCCCCGGGGTAATACGCCTTGCGGGGCGGCACTTGCCGCAAGACGTCGGTCAAATGCTTGTAGAACTGCTCGCGCTGTGGCCAGCGATTCCACGTCACGATCACTTTCGTCGCCACGCAGTTGAACGAGGCGTTGTTGACGATCGACGAGGCCAGGTTCTCGGCCTGGAAGCGCAGTTCCTTGTCTGTGTAAGGTCCCGGCACAATGATCCAGGGGCTGACGTTTCCCAACTCGCTCGAGATCGGCTTTTTCAGCACCGGATCGTGCTCGGCCTTGCGGCGATCGCGTTCCGGTCCCGCCGGGCCCCACACGATCGCGTCGTGCGAGACCACCGAACCGGTGATGTGGACTTCGTCGACCAGCGCGTGGTTCGAGGCGTGCGAGCCCACCTCGGCGCCGCCGTAGATGATTCGCAGGAAGCCACGCTCGATCAGCACGGCAAAGGCCCGCTCGAAGATGGGCCCCAGGTATTCATTCACCGGGTTCATCTTCAACAGAACGACCTTGCCCTCTTGGAAGAACTTGGTGAAGGCGTCCGTCGCGGGGATGCTCGACACGTTACCCGCCCCCAGCACCAGGGCGATGCCCGTGTCGCGACAGCCGCCGCGATAGTACGCCGCCTGATTCTCGGCCAGGTTCGCCCGCGTCACGCCCGGCTCTTGCCACACGTGCGCTTTGAAGCCCGAGAAAGCGATCGAATCGAACAGGCCGCGCGTCGGCACCACCTGCACCCGCAGCCGGCCATCGGTCGAGTCGGCGATTTCGCCGGGAAGCTGCGGCACCCCCTGACGTTCGATATCGGCCAGCGATTGCATCACCAGACGCAAGTAACGCGACGTGGCGAGCGGACCGCCGGCGACCTCTTCCGACCCGAGCGAGGTGCCGTAGGGAATACCCTTCGCCTGGCAGGCGGCTCGCGCCCACTCTTCGGCCACGCGCATCATGCCGTCGAGGCATGCACGAGCAAGTTCGATGCGATGGCGGATCGACAAACCCGGCACGCGATCTTTCGCCTCGGCCAGCTCGTCGAGATAGCGATCGACCGTCTCCAGTGGCGTCACCTGCCCCGTGCGTTCTGTGTACCAAACGGCTGGTGCGGCGGTGCTCATCGTCGTGCTCCTGGCGTCAAAGGCGGGCGCAGAGAAGGGTGAATTCGAGGATTCCGCATTGTCGAACGTGGCCGTCCTGCCGTCAAGCAAGTGAGCGGGACGAATTGCGGCGTAACACGGCCCTGCCATTGAGGTTGAGCCGGTCGTCTTTTGCCCGCGCCAGGCCCCGCACGTTCGACATCCCTGGACTGGTGCGAGATAATACGAGTACCGCGAAATCTGCGAAACGCCGCCTCGGTGAGAGAAGCATCCATGAGACAACAACCCCACCCGATCATCACTCCCGCCACGCACCGGATGCTGGGGCTGCTGGCCCCTCTGCTGGTTGCGCTAGCCGGCTGCGGCACAGCGGTATCAGATTCGTCGGAACAGGCCGCATCACCCCGGAGCACGAACATGTCCGAGCAAGATCCGAATCGCGTCGAGATGACCGACGCCGAGTGGCAGGCCAAGCTCACCCCCGAGCAGTATTACGTGACGCGTCAAAAGGGGACCGAACGGGCCTTCACCGGCAAATACTGGGACACGAAGACCGCCGGCGAGTATGTTTGCGTCGGCTGCGGCCAGCCCCTCTTCACGTCGAATGAGAAATTCGACTCGGGCTGCGGCTGGCCCAGCTTCTACGCCCCGAAATCGGCGGAAGGCATCGCCACGGAAACGGATCGCAGCCACTTCATGACCCGCACGGAAGTATTGTGCAGCCGCTGCGACGCCCACCTGGGCCACGTCTTCGACGACGGACCGAATCCCACCGGCTTGCGTTACTGCATCAACTCCGCCGCCATCGACCTCAAGCCAAACAACGAGCCAACAAAAAAGAACGACTAACGAAAGATTGAGCAAACGCCGCCGATCTTGGCTGAGCAAGGCGAAGAGGCCTTGCGCGGTCTCCACGCCATCGTCGGCCGCTTGTCGCCGCACGTTCGATCCGTGTCCCTGATAGGATCGCTTCCAAATGGCGGCAGCCTTTCCGCGTCATTCCGTGCCGCCGCCGAATCGACTAACATCTTCGCTGTCTCCCTCGCACGGTTTCTGGCGTGATGGCGCCGCGGCGACATCGCGCGGCACGACCCCTGATCCATGAATGCGTCGTCAGCATGAACGCAGTCGAAATCGAAGAAGCCGTTTCGCGCCTGGCCGAAGCGCCCTTCGACCCGAAGTCATTCCCCTACGACTTCCTCGAGGCCTTCGGCAACAAGGCGACGACCCTCAAGCGGCTCCGCGCCGGCAACACCAACCAGTCCGATCTCCCGCGCGGCGTGCTCCAGCGAAGCAACATCCACATCGCTGTTTGCGCCGCAGGTGAAACGGCCGCCACCCTCGCCGCGCTCCGCGACAGCCCCGCCACCACGCGCCACAAGGCCAAATTCATCCTGGCCACCGACGGCATCTCCTTCGAGGCCGAAAACCTCGTCGAAGGCGAGACCGTCGCCTGCGACTACGCCGATTTTCACAACCACTTCGGCTTCTTCCTCCCCCTAGCGGGCATCACCACCGTCAAGCAGATCCGCGAAAACGCCTTCGACATCAAGGCCACGGGCCGGCTCAACCGTCTCTATGTCGAGCTCTTGAAAGAGAACCCCGACTGGGACACCGCCGCACGGCGCGAAGACCTCAACCACTTCTTCGCGCGGTTGATCTTCTGTTTCTTCGCCGAGGACACGAGCATCTTTGACGGCTCGGACCTCTTCACCGACACCCTCGAGCGGATGACCGCGCGCGACTCCTCGAACACGCACGAGGTCCTCGCCGAGCTCTTCCGCGCGATGAACACGAAGTCCGAGGACCGCACGGCCGGCAACTTCCGCCCTTGGGCCAATACCTTCCCGTATGTGAATGGCGACCTCTTCTCGGGCAGCCTCGACGTGCCTCGTTTCAGCAAGATCGCGCGCTCCTACCTGCTCCACGTCGGCGGCCTCGACTGGACGAAGATCAATCCTGACATCTTCGGCTCGATGATCCAGGCCGTCGCCGACGAAGAAGAGCGCGGCGCGCTGGGCATGCACTACACCAGCGTGCCCAATATTCTCAAGGTGCTGAATCCGCTTTTTCTCGACGATCTGCGGACTCAACTCGACGAGGCAGGGGAAAATGGCCGCAAACTCTTAAACCTCCGCAACCGCATCGCGCGCATCCGCGTCTTCGATCCCGCCTGCGGCTCGGGCAATTTTCTCGTCATCGCCTACAAGCAGATGCGCGAGATCGAGGCGGAAATCAATCAACGTCGAGGCGAGTTCGAGCGCCGCAGCGATATTCCGCTGACCAACTTCCGCGGCATCGAGCTCCGCCACTTCGCCGCCGAAATCGCCCGCCTCGCCCTCATCATCGCCGAATTCCAGTGCGACGTGCTCTATCTCGGCCAAAAGCAGGCGCTCGCCGACTTCCTCCCGCTCGAAGCCGCCAACTGGATCACTTGCGGCAATGCCTTGCGACTTGATTGGTTGAAGATCTGTCCACCGACTGGAACGGGCGTGAAGCTACACGCCGACGATCTGTTCAGCACTCCGCTCGATCAAGTGGAGATCGATTTCGAGAACGAGGGTGGGGAGACGTATATCTGCGGGAATCCACCATATCTCGGCAGCCGTTGGCAAACCGATGAACACAAGTCGGATTTGAAACTGATCTTCGAAGGCTTAACGAATAGCTGGAAATCACTCGACTATGTCGCCGGTTGGTTCATGAAAGCTGCGTACTATGGCCTTCGAACAAATGCAGCTTCTGGCCTTGTGGCTACAAACTCGATTTGTCAGGGGTTACAAGTTCCAATCTTGTGGCCCCTAATATTCTCAACTGGTCATCAGATCACTTTTGCTCACACATCTTTCAAATGGTCGAATCTAGCGAGTCATAATGCGGGGGTGACGGTTGTCATCGTCGGAATCTGCAATCGGCCGCCCCCCATGCGAAGACTATTCTCATTGGACGAGTCGACTCGTGTGATTGCGAAAGAATCAAACAATATAAATGCATACCTCGTTTGTGCTCCCAGTCTATTCGTCGCCCCACTCCGAGACCCCCCCGCTACTCGCCCGGAGATGTTGTTCGGCAACATGCCTCGAGATGGCGGGCATTTATGCCTGAGTGAAGACCAGAGGTTGAAGGCGGTGCTCGATGACCCAAGCGCATCGCCATTTATAAAGAAATACCTTGGCTCTGAGGAAATGATACAAGGAAAGATCCGGTACTGTTTATGGATTAATGACGATCAGGTAGGCGAGGCACTGATCGTGCCGATGATTGCAAGTCGCTTGAAACTTGTCGCTGAGGAAAGATCAAAAAGCAGCGCCCAGTCCACTCGGTCCTATTCGAAAAAACCGCATCGATTCGTTCAAATACAAGGTGTGGCACATCGTTCGACAATAGGAGTTGCTGGCGTGTCATCGGAGCGTCGAGAGTACCTGCCGGTAACGCTTATTGACTCTGAAACTATACTCAGCAACCTACTGTTCGCACTCTACGATGCCCCACTCTGGAATCTGGCACTCATCGCGTCCCGTCTTCACCTCGTTTGGATTGGCACGGTTTGTGGCAAATTGAAGACGGATTACCGCTACTCCAACACTCTCGGCTGGAACACGTTCCCGGTTCCCACGCTTTCCGCCCAGAACAAGTCCGACCTGACCCGTTGCGCCGAGGATATTCTGCTAGCGCGCGAGTCGCATTTCCCAGCGACGATTGCCGATCTCTACGATCCCGACGCGATGCCAACCGATCTGCGCGAAGCACACGAACGCAACGACGAGACGCTGGAGCGGATATACATCGGCCGCCGCTTCAAGAACGACACCGAACGGCTCGAAAAGCTCTTCGAGCTCTACACCGAAATGACCGCGCGCGAGGCATCTTCGAAAAAGCCCGCCAAAAGCAAGCCAAAAGAGGCCGACGCATGAGCGACCTCATCTTGTTCACCTCCGACGATGGCCAGACCCACCTGCAACTGCGGATCGAAGGTGCGACAGTTTGGCTCACCCAACTCGAAATCGCCGAGCTTTTTCAGACCTCGAAGCAGAACGTCTCGCTGCATGCCAGGAACATTCTTGCCGAGGGCGAACTCCGCCCGGCGGCAGTTGTCAAGGAATCCTTGACAACTGCCGCCGACGGCAAGAAGTACCGCACCCGGCTCTATAACCTCGATCTCATCCTGGCCATCGGCTATCGTGTCCGTTCGGCGCGTGGCACGCAGTTCCGGCAGTGGGCGACCACCCATCTGCGGGACTTCATCGTCAAAGGGTTCGTCATCGACGACGAGCGGCTCAAGAACCCCGGCGGCTGGGATTACTTCGACGAGCTGCTGGCGCGAATTCGCGACATTCGCGCGTCGGAGAAACGATTCTATCAAAAGGTTCGCGACCTTTTCGCGCTGAGCTCGGATTACAAAGTCCGGGAGCACGATACGCACATCTTCTTTGCTGAGGTGCAAAACAAGCTGCTCTATGCCGCCACCCGCCACACGGCAGCCGAGTTAATCGTGAAACGCGCCGACGCCGCCAGGCCGAACATGGCCCTCACCACCTGGAGCGGTTCGCGGGTGCGCAAGCAGGACGTCATCGTCGCCAAGAACTACCTTACCCAGGATGAAATCGATACTCTCAATCGCCTGGTTGTTATTTTCCTCGAGCAAGCGGAGCTGCGGGTGAAGCAGCAGAAAGATCTCACGCTCGACTTTTGGCGGAGCAACGTGGACGGAATGCTCGCCTTCAACGATCAACCCGTTCTGGATGGCCCAGGGTCCGTCAGCCACGACGACATGAAGCGCATCGCTCATGAGCGCTATGATGTCTTCGATGAAAATCGCCGCGCATCCGAGGCACTCACCGCGGATTTGGATGATCTCAAACAGCTCGAGGAACTGGAAAAGAAACTCAAGAAGCAGAAACCTTAAACCATCTTACAAAAGACGCATGAGCGATCCGATCTCGATCCCTTCCATCTCCGTCAAGTACGCCCAGGATGGCACGTCGACCAGGTCGAACGCCATGGGCATGCGCCCCATGCAGGAACGCGTCTGGCAGAAGCGCGGCGAGCAGTATTTGCTCATCAAGTCCCCTCCCGCCTCGGGGAAGAGCCGCGCGCTGATGTTCGTCGCGCTCGACAAGCTGCAAAACCAGAAGCTCAAGCAGGCGATCATCGTCGTGCCGGAGAAAGCGATCGGCGCCAGCTTCCACGACGAGCCCCTCAGCCAGTTCGGCTTCTGGGCCGATTGGCGCGTCGAGCCGCAGTGGAACCTGTGCGACGCGCCGGGCACCGACAACGGTGGCAAGGTCGAGTCGGTCAAGCGGTTTTTGGAGAGCGGCGACAAGGTGCTCGTCTGCACGCACGCCACGTTCCGCTTTGCGGTCGAGCAATTCGGCGTCGAGGCCTTCGATGACCGCCTCATCGCGATCGACGAGTTTCACCACGTTTCGGCCAACCCCGACAGTCGTCTCGGAGACCATGTGCGCCAGTTCATGGCGCGCGACAAGGTCAACCTGGTGGCAATGACCGGCTCCTACTTCCGCGGCGATGCCGAGGCGGTGCTCCACCCCGAAGATGAATCGCGCTTCGAGACCGTCACCTACACCTACTACGAGCAGCTCAACGGCTACGACTATCTCAAGCAGCTCGACATCGGCTACTATTTCTACAGTGGCAGCTACACCGACGAGATCCTGCAAGTCCTCGACCCGAGCCAGAAAACGATTGTCCACATCCCCAACGTGAACGCGCGCGAAAGCACCAAGGACAAGATCCGCGAGGTGGAGCATATCCTCGAGCAATTGGGCGACTGGGTGGGCACCGATCCACACACCGGTTTTCAGCTCGTGAAAACGGCCGCGGGCCAGGTGCTGAAAATTGCGGACCTCGTCGACGACGAACCAACCAAGCGCGACAAGGTATCGGCGGCCCTCAAGGACCCGCTGCACAAGCACAATCGCGAGCATGTCGACATCATCATCGCGCTCGGCATGGCCAAGGAGGGGTTCGATTGGATCTGGTGCGAGCACGCGCTGACCGTCGGCTATCGTTCGAGCCTCACCGAGATCGTGCAGATCATCGGCCGCGCCACGCGCGACGCGCCGGGGAAAACGCGCTCGCGTTTCACGAACCTCATTGCCGAGCCCGACGCCAGCGAGCTGCTGGTTACCGAGGCCGTCAACGACACCCTCAAGGCGATTGCCGCCAGCCTCTTGATGGAGCAGGTGCTCGCGCCACGGTTCGAGTTTCGACCGAAGAACCCGCA
>JAHBXR010000044.1 GCA_019636335.1 Pirellulales bacterium | reverse complement strand
ATGACAGGCTTCACCATCGTTGAAAGGCTGGCCACTCTCACCTTTGTCACGAGGCTGAATCGGGTTCACGCTTGCGCATTACGGCTGACATCTTCGTCGATCACGGGCTTCGCACGGACAGGTCGCCCCGCCGCACGCCGCTCGACTTCATGGCGCACGAGCAATTACCATGGTCAGTACCTTTCAACTGACAAAAACAACCAGACTTCTCCTGGCGCACCCACGACACGACGGCACGACGAAAGCAGGTGGGTAGCACCTGATCATTTTGCGGAGAAACTTTGCAACTGCGCGAGACCACGAATCGCAAAATGGTCGGCATCGCGCAGCGATCAGAGGATGAGTGAAAACGCTCCCATCTCCTCGCTCCGGAAAATCATCCGTGCCACCCGCTCGATGCGTAACTCCGCGTGAGCCCTTCGCTTTTAAAGACTCAAAGAACGTGGAACGGCGTAGGGTGTCACGCGTTCATCCATTCGATTTCATGTTCCAACATGGCTTCGAGGATCTCGACGGCCATCAATGGGAGCTGATCTGGATGGACACGGCCACGGTCGGCAACCTAGGCGACGGTCGCCCGGCGATCTACAATCGGACCAGGCGTCAACGATCTCCACTGCCGCGCAACGGTTGATCGCAGGGTTCCTTAGCCGGAAAGCCACGTTGGCATCGCCGTTCAGTCTCTCAGGCGATGGATGCCCTGATCGCCGCGGAGACACGTCTCTCTTTTTCCATGGCGGTGGAAAGTTGTTTCGACAACATGCTTATTCGCGCTGGCTTTGAAGCGGCTCTTGATTTTGTGCAGCCGACCGCGGTGCTGCTGATGGCCTACGTGCATCCGTCGCGATGCGACGAGATCCGCGAGCCCGAGAACCTGACGATCGCGCCGCACGTTCCTGTCTGCGAATACATCGACGGTTACGGCAATCGCTGCGGTCGGGCGGTTGTGCCTGGCGGGACGATCGTGTTCCGCAACGAGTTTGTCATCGCCGACGACGGACAGCCCGATCGACAGGTGCCGAACGCCTATCAGCATCAAGTCAACGAACTCCCCCACGAAGTGCTCATGTTTCTGCTCGCCAGCCGCTACTGCGAGGTCGATAGCGAGCTACGCGACACGGCCTGGTCGCTGTTTGGACATCTGCCGGCGGGCTGGCCACTTGTTCAAGCGGTGTGTGATTACGTTCATTGCCATATTCGCTTCGACTACCTGCAAGCGCGGGCCAACCGTACGGCGCTGGAAGTGTTTCGCGAGCGCGTGGGAGTGTGCCGCGACTACATGCACCTGGCCATTACGTTCTGTCGCAGTTTGAACATTCCAGCGCGCTATTGTACGGGCTACCTGGGAGACATCGGCGTACCGCGTTCGGCCGATCCGATGGACTTTAGCGCCTGGTTCGAGGTTTATCTGGGGGGCGCGTGGCACGCGTTCGACGCACGGAATAATCAGCCTCGCATCGGTCGGATCTTGATGGCTCGCGGACGCGATGCCGCCGATGTCGCGCTGACCACGACGTTTGGCGTCAATCAACTGCGTTCGTTTCTGGTATGGACGGATGTAATCGCCAGCTAGGTACAGGCCGAACGGTGGTACGCGCCGTGTAGCGCTCCCTCCCGAGGACTCGGTGTGGCCGCGACTTTCTGCATCTCTTCGCAAATAATTGGACGCGATACTTGTGGCCGAGGATGATAGAGCCGATGCGAGGAGCCATTTTGGCGTGGCTCGTCCGTGCTCGATCCATGTTGTCAGGGAGACGCTATGCCAGCGGTTACGCGACGAAGGTGGGGCTCGTTCGCCATCGGCTTGTTGCTCATTGCCACGCCCGCGACAGCCTGGGGACAAGGCATTGCGCAACAAAATATCTTGCAGGCCTTCGCCGATCAAAAAGAGGCCCTCAAAGTCAACGACCACATCTACCAGGCCAGCGGATTCAGCAATACCTATCTGGTGACGACCTCTGCGGGGAACGTCATCATCGACACCTCGACGAGCGCCTTCGCAGGCCGCCACAAGAAACTCTTGCAGGCGGTGAACAAGGAGCCGATCAAGTACATCATTCTCACGCACGGGCATCCGGATCACATGGGCGGCATACGCCAGTGGCGCGAGCCCGGCACCGAGGTGATCGCGCAGGCCAACTATCCGGCGTTTCGCGAGTACCATCGCCGTCTGCTGGCCTTCCACGCGCGCCGCGCCGCGGCGCAGTACAACCTGGCGCTGCCGGTCACCCTCTCGGCGGCCGAAGAACTGTTGCGTCCCGATTACGACGCCACGATCACCTTCGAGAAGGAGTACACGTTCAAGCTGGGCGAACTGACGTTCGAGCTGCACGCCGCGCCGGGCGAGACGCAGGATCAATTGGCCATCTGGATCCCCGAGTTGAAAACCGCCTTCTTGGGAGACAACTACTACGAAACGTTTCCGAACATCTACACGCTGCGCGGGACTGAGTTCCGCTCGCCCGCGCTGTGGATCAAGTCGCTCGAGATGGTGCGCTCCTGGCATCCCGAGCTCCTGCTGGGGAGCCACGTGGAGCCGATCAAGGGAGCGAAAGAAATCGAGCAGCGGCTGACCCACTACATCGAGGCGATTCGCTACGTCGACAACGAGACGGTGAAGGGGATGAACGCCGGCAAGGATGTCCACACGCTGATGCGCGAGATCAAGCTGCCCGACGAGCTCAAGATCGGCGAGCAGTATGGTCGGCTCACGTGGTCGATTCGCGGCATCTACGAGGGATACGTGGGCTGGTTCGATGAGTTGCCGCAGACGATGTACGCCGCGCCGGCCTCGAGCGTCCACGCCGACCTGGTCGAGCTGGCGGGGGGCCCCGACGGCATCGTGAAGAAAGCCCGCGAGCGTTTCGACTCCGGGCAGCTCGAAGAGACGCTGCAACTACTCGACGTCGTGTTGAACCCCGAGCGCAAGCACGAAGGGGCTCTGAAGCTGCGCATCGAAACCTGCATGCTCTTGAACGCGCGCACGGACAACGTTATCGAACAGGGCTGGCTGGCCGAGTTCATCCGCCGCGACGAACGGGCGCTCAAGGAATTGAGCAAGCCGCCGAAAAAGCGATCGAAGGCGAGCTAAGGGGCGCTGTGGTCGATCGAATAGTACGAGTGAACCGCTTCCTGGCCGGTGTAGTTCGCGCCCGCGCGGTCATCGGCTCCTCGGTATCGGTAGCCGAAAGTACAAGGCGCGTTTCCGCTACGCGAAAGCAAGCGTTTGCGGCGGTGGTAGCTGCAACCGTTCGATTCAAGTGTTCGTCGTAAATGCGAACCGAGTGGACGGTCATTGTCGCCTCGCAGATTGTCGAGATCGAGGTGGGCCAGCAGGTACCCGTTGGGCTCCAGCCAGCTTATTGCGTGTTCGACAAGTCCTAGCTTGTCGCCGATGTAGTGCAGACCATGCACGCACGTGATGAGATCATACCGCCGCGGTGGCGACCATTCGTGCAACGACGCGACTTCCAGCTTCAGCCAGGGGACACGTGGAGTGGGCCGGAGCATTCCCACGAGATCGACTCCGTGCAGGAATAGGTTCGGGGCATCGTTGCTCCATGCTTGTGACGCTTCGACCAGCGCTTCGCCGCGGCCGCAGCAAAGATCGAGCCAGGCCGCATGGCCTGCTTGTCTCGATCGAGATCGCAGCCACGTGACGGGATTGAGGCCCAATTCTTTCTCATAGCTGTTCGCCCCAGCCAGCCCACGTGCGCGATTCATGCGCGAATTGGCCACGACGCTCGACTTTTCGAGCTGGGCATTGCTTAGAAAGGTGGATGGCTTCGCTTCGCTCATTGGTTGGCTGCAATCCCACGGTTCTAGTACATCACGGTGACTTGATCCCGGTGCTCGACGATGACAATCGCGTGACCCTGGAGTCCGTTCGTCACCACCCCCCTCGATTGTAGCTTCGCGCGTGCTGGAGCCGAGTCGCGCCTCGATCTTGAGGCCGCGGTCGTGCGTTTAAAAGGGGATCGTCTTTACACGGCCGCCAGTCTGGTTAGATTCAAGCCTCACTTTCTCGCAGGTGGGAGCGCTCATGCTTGAATCGGTTCCGGTGCTGTTCGCGCAGTCGGCCAGTTTGCCGTTGCAGTTGATCGATGTGGTGGTGTTGCTCAGCATCGTCCTGGCCGTCACGCTGTTCGGCATGTGGATCGGTCGCAAGGAGGACAGCACGACCGATTACTATCTCGCCGGCAAGACGGTGGCCTGGTGGGCCGTGGCCGGCTCGATCTTCGGCACGAACATCAGCTCGCATCACATGGTGGGCATGATGGGGGCCGGCCTCAAGGAAGGTTTCGCCCAGGCCAACTTCGAATTCGGCGCCATCTTCGGCCTGATGATGCTCTGCTACTTCTTTTTGCCCTTCTATCGGCGGATGGGGCTTTACACGCTGTCCGAGTATCTCGGCCGACGCTTCGACGATCGCAGCCGGTTGGTTTACTCGATCACCAACATGGCGTTCCTCCTCATCCAGATGGTGGGCACCATGATCCTGGGGGCGCTCACCGTGGCAACCCTCACGGCCGGCTCGTCGTACGCTATCAGCTACGAGACGGCCATCTTCCTGCTGGCGGCGACCGCCGGAGCATACACGTTCTATGGCGGGCTGAAGGCCGACATCTTCAACGACGTCGTGCAAAGCGTACTGCTATTGCTGGCCAGTGGCTTGCTCGCCGCCCTGGCCATCTGGCACCCGAACGTGGGTGGCCTGTCGGGCCTGCTCGAAAAACAGCCCGAGAAGTTTCACGTCTTCTTCGAGCCAAGCCATCCCGAGCTTCCCTGGACCGGCGTCTTCAGCGGCCTGATGGTCTTGCACATGTATTACTGGGGAACCAACCAGTTCATGGTGCAACGCACGCTCAGTGCCCGCACCGATTGGGATGCCCGGCTCGGCACGATCGCGGCCGGCTTCTTCAAGCTCTTGATTCCGTTCCTCTGTATCGTGCCGGGCATGGCCGCGGCCTACATCCTGGCGATCGACCCGGCCACCGAGAGCGATACGGCCTTTGCCGGCCTGACGCGCGAGCTACTGCCGGCCGGATATGGATTGATTGGGCTGGTGATGGCCGGCCTGGTGGCGGGCATCCTCTCCACGATCGACTCGATGATGAACTCGACCGCCACGCTCTTCACCTTCGATATCTACAAAAAGTACATCCAGCCCGACGCCTCCGAACGTCGACTGATCTGGATCGGCCGCGGCGCGATGATCTTGATGGTCGGCGCGGCGATCGCGCTGTCGCTCGTCTTCGGCCAGGCGAAGGGGGGCGTCTTCAACCGCATGGCCGATTACAACGCCTACCTGGTGCCCGGCGTGATCGTGGCCTACGTGGCCGGCATCTTGCAGCCGATGGTCACGCGGACCGCCGCCCTGGCCTGTATCATCGCGGGCCCGATTTTCTCGATCATCTTCGAGCAGGTGGCGTGGTTCGGCTACGACCACAACTTACAGGCCTTTCATCGCGCGGCGCTGACGACGCTGGCCTGCTACCTGTTGGTGCTCGCGGTCAGTCTGCTGACGAAGCACGAGCGCCACGCCGGGTGCGAGCAGTACACCTGGGGGCGCTTCGAGCGCCAGTCGCCCCAGGATGAAGCGTTGATGCGCCCCTGGTGGCAGCATGACAAACTCTGGGCCGGCGTGCTCATCGCCTGCACGGTAGCCATGTGCTGGTATTTTCGGTAGAGGATGTTGCGCCGTCGTACGTTTGGTTCAAGTTTGTTGGATGCCCGCACGGCACCTCTGGCCGCTCTGTGACACGGACGATTTTCCGACTCCCGCCCAGCACGTTGGAAACGCCGCTCCGGAAAATCATCTGCTATCCTCACCGCTCGACCGCAACATCAAGGCGTAAGCTGCTCCCCGCTACCTTCAAGCGTCTATCTCTCAGCGGCTTCGCGCCGCGTGAGCCCTTCGGTTTTCAAGGAGCGCGCAAGTTCAAAGCGGTGCAGGCAGGTCGCGGCGGCAGAAGATGACCGTGGCAGCGATGTACGCGGCCAGGCCCATGCCCAGCAGAAGGCTGTTGTAGCGCAGCACCAGTTCCCAGGCGCGATCGGTGTTGCTGACCATCGCCTGGGGTTCGAAGGCGCCAAAGAACGTGAAGTAGGCCAGCCAGTCGAGCTTCGACACGGTTCGTGCCATGACCTTGATAATCAGGCCGATGATGAACACGCCCCCCATCAGGCCCACGGTGCGCCAGCGATAACTCTCCCAGGACGAGGCGAGCGTGCTCGTGCCAGCCAGGAAAAAGATCAGTCCGAAGATATTCGTCGCCGCGGGAATGAACGTTGCGGCCTTGATCGGCTCGTCGAATTCGATGGTCCAAAGCCCCATCGCGGTGCCAAGCAGACAGGACGCAGCGATCAGCATGCCCCCGACGATGGTTACCGTGGCCTGGGTCCACAGCACGGTAAAGCGTCGCACGGGCTGCGCGATGAGCAACTCCATCGTGCCCCGATTGATTTCGCCGCTGACGGCGTCGGAACCGCGCGAGATGGCCCACACGGCAGCCACCATCAACACGACGGGATCGACATAGGCCAGGGCAATTCGTCCCGAGTAGGTGGCCACCTCGTCGACCGACACGCCCGACAGGTTTTGCATCTCGGGGGGCAGCGCCTTGAGAAAGATCCGCAGCGCGCTGAGATCGACGAGGCTGGTGACCCAGACGAAGATCCAATTGAAGATGAACATGAGCACGGCGCAAGACAGGAGCAGGAGCCGCGCTTCACGGATCGACTTGAACCAAAGGGCACGATTCATGGGTGCTTTCCTGCCGAATTCCGGCCAGCTTTCCTGCGGGCGATCAAATCGCTTGCCCGGAAGCGCATTCCATCGGCATCAGGTGGATTCGGCAGCGTGGAACTTCTCGTAAATGGCGCGGAGACCGATCGGCTCGATCTGAACTTCGGCCAGGGGCAAGCGCGCGAGCCAGCCGAGCAAGGGAGATAGTTCGCCCGGCGTGAGGATTACCAGTTCGCCGTCGTCTCCCGTTTCGATCACCAGCTCGTCGGCGAGATGCTCGGGCGGTGGTACCAAGGTCCCCGTCAGCCGGGCGCGGATGCGGTGCTGCCGCCGCAAATCGGACATGGCCTGCGTATGCACGAGTTGACCGTTGCGGAGGATGACGACCCGATCGCAGATCTCTTCGATCTCGCTGAGCACGTGGGACGAGAAGATGACCGTGCTGCCGCCGGCCTGCGCCTCACGCACCAGGGCGAGCACATCGGCGCGGACCGTCGGGTCGAGATTCGCCGTCGGCTCGTCGAGGATCACCAGTGGTGTCTCGGCCGCCAGCGTCGCCGCCAGGGCCAACTTCTGCCGCATGCCGGTCGAGAAAACCGCCACTTGCCGCGTCAGGTTGATCTCGAGACGTTCGGCCAGGGCAATGGCGCGGGCATAGCTCGTGCCCGGGCGAATGTTGCAGAAGAATCGCAGCACCTCTCGGGCGCGCATCGTGCGGAACAGCCGCGCATCGCCCGGCAGGTAGGCGACGTGCCGGTGTACTTTCACCGAGTCGCGATAGGAGTCGAGCCCTTCGATCCGCGCCGAGCCACTGGTCGGACGCAGGAACCCCATCAGCAGGCGGATGAACGTGGTCTTGCCCGAGCCGTTGGGGCCGAGCAGGCCGAAGATCTCCCCCCGGCCGACGGTGAGCGAGCAGTCGGCGAGCGCGGTGAAATCGCCGTAGGTTTTGGTGAGCCGATCGACTTCGACGATCGGCGGCGCCGTGGTACGGCGCGCGGCACCGCTCGATTCAGACTCTCGAAGCGTGGAGGCAGAGGCAGGCATCGCGTCAGGCCACGCTAGCTTTCATCTTGGCCAACCCCGTCCGCGCCACTTCGAGTGGATCCTGCCCCCAATAGTCGCGGTTGAAGAGTTCGAGTGATAGCACGCCGTGCCAATCCTTGGCGCGGAGCTGGCTGGCGAGCTTCTTCAGATCGAGGATGCCGTCGCCGGGATAGACTCGATGCGAGTCGTCCTGCTTCTCGCGCGGGGGCTCGGCGGGGGCATCGTTCCAGTGGAAGCACGAGATGTGGTCGGCCGGAATCGAATCGAGCACGGCCCAATCGGTTCCGCCGCGGAACATGTGCCAGGCGTCGGGCGTGACGGTGGCGGTCGACTGATGAGTCCCCGCGGCGATGGCCCAGGCCTCTTCGAGGCGATTGATGCCTTTTACGAAGCCGAGAAACTCGACCGAGGCGGGCACTCCACGCTGGACGCTCAGCTCGAGCAGCTCGTTGTAGCGTGCGATGGCCAATTCGAGCGGCACGACCCCCCCGGGGGGACCGGCCACGATCCGTTCAACCCCCAACTCGCGGGCCACGTCGAGACGCCGCTTGCACACGTCCAGCGCCGCTTGGAATTTGTCGTCGTCCGGCTCGCACCAGTCGCGCAGCGAGATCATGCTCGGCCGCTGCAGCCCCGCATCGTCGAGCGCCTTGCGGACGTTGGAAACGGGATGCCCTTCTTCCTGATACTTCTCGACGTCGTTGATCCACAGCTCGATGGCGTCGTAACCCGCCTCGTGCGCAATGCGGATCTTGTCCATCAAGGGGGCAGGCTGAATGGTGCTGGTGTTCAGCCCGTAAAGAAAGTCTGCCATGGCGAGGGGCCTCTTCTGGTGGCGCGGCGGCAGGCGGATCGATACGTGGCCCGGATGCGGCGCAGCTCTGGGCAAGTCTCGCTATTGTCGGCGGCAGCGAGCCCGCTGGCAAGGCATGACTATCGGAAAGAGCAGCCGTGTGGCACTGCTGGCTTGCCCCATCCCGATCGGCAAGAGATTGGCGCAGTGCGTTCTATTCTCTTGGTGATTCAGCTCCGCACAGCGACAAGAGCATGTATGGATTTGCCACGGACCGGCCGAGGCAAATGCTGCTTATCGAACGCTACTCGTGCCGCAGCGCCTCGATCGGATCCATCGCCGCCGCGCGCATCGCGGGGTAGAGCCCGAAAATCACCCCCACCCCCACCGAGATGCCGAACGCCAGGGGAATGGACCACGGCACCACGACTGGCACCACCGTCTGAATGACGGGGGGCAGATCGGCCATCACCCGTGGAAAGGCGTTCTCGACCAGCAGGCGCGCCCAATCGGTGACGGGCCCACACGTCAGGCCCCCCAAGACGCCCGTCGCCCCGCCGACTACCGACAGCACGATCGTCTCGGCCAGAAACTGCCGCGTGATGTCGCTCCGTTTGGCCCCCAGGGCGCGGCGGATACCGATCTCCCGGGTGCGCTCCGTCACCGTGGCCAGCATGATGTTCATGATGCCGATGCCTCCCACGACCAGCGAGATCGCGGCGATCAAGCCCATGAAGACGATGAACATGAGCCGCGTGGTCTTGGCCTGCTCGAGCAGCTCGAGCGGCACGGTGACGCCCCAGTCTTGCGAGCGGTGGCGCCCCGCCAGCGTTTCTTTCACCAACTCGGAAGTCGCGATGACGTTATCGACGCTATTCACGCGCAGCGTGATCTGGCTGAGCTCGACGATTTCGCCTTCAAACGAGCCGCTGCGACGCGTGACGATCGAATCGCCGATGCGGTTCCAGAGCGTCGTGATCGGTATGTAGACGTCGCTCGAAAAATCCTGGGCCGAGAACGAACCACCGACCGCCGCCGTCGGATCGCGATGCTTCATCACGCCCACGACGACGTAGTAGGCCTCTTCCACGTGGATGGCGCGGCCGAGCGGGTCTTCGAAGGGAAACAACCGTTCGGCGGCGCCCGCCGAAAGGACGCACACGTTCTCGCGCTGCGACAATTCCGCGTCGGTGAGAAAGTGCCCGCGATCGACGCGCAATTGCGTCACTTCGGCATACTCGGGCGTGCAGCCGACGAGCCGTCCGTCGAGCGTGCGGTCGTAGAATGAAAACTGTCGCCGCAACTCGCGGATCGGCAGCGCGCGTTCGATCGTGGGGACGGTCGTCGTCAGCAGCTCGAAATCGGCGCGAGTCAGCCCATAAGGCGTCGGTCCTCGACTCACCACGATGCTGGCATCGGGGGGCTTGATCGAGCGGATGATGATATTGTCCGCCCCGAGACCTTCGATCTGTTCCTGCGCCTTGCGGCTGATGCCTTCGCCGATGGCGAGCAGCCAGATCACGCTCGATACGCCGATGAAGATGCCCAGCACGGTGAGCAACGAGCGCAAAGGGTGCAAGAGCAGGCTCTTCACCCCCAGCAGCCACGTTCTCAACCACAACGACAACACGGCAACATCTTTCTGTAGCGAGCGTTTGCGCCTCTCACGCAGAGGCGCGGAGCCACGAAGACTCTTGCGTTATGCAATTCATGCACCGCACACGTTCGGGTAGCACCGATCATTTTGCGGAGCAAACCAGCGGTCACCAAACAACTCCAAGTCGCAAAATGGTCGGTGTCGCGCAGCGACAAGAGGAATTGGTCGACTTTCTGTCAATCACGCCATTCCCGGCCCCATCTCTCCACGACTCCGCGCGCGTGCAAAATCTCACACGATCGACACGGCGCCGTTCGTTTTCTGATTCGACTCGACCGCCGCGCGGCGCACGTCCGATTGCAGCAGGCCATCCTTCAAACGAATGATGCGCTTGGCGTGCTGCGCGACGTCGTCTTCGTGCGTCACCATGATCACGGTCTTGCCGTCGGCGTTGAGCCGTTCGAGCAGGTCGAGAATCTCGGCCGTGGTCACCGAATCGAGATTGCCCGTCGGCTCGTCCGCCAGGATGAAACGAGGATCGTTCGCCAGGCTGCGGGCGATCGCGGCGCGCTGCTGCTGACCACCGGAGAGCTGCGCCGGCCGGTGCCGTAGACGTTCTCCTAAACCGACCAACTCGGCCAGGTCGCGGCAGCGCTGTCGCAAGGCGGGCGTGAGGCGCCCCTGGTAGTACAGGGGCACCTCGATGTTCTCGATCACCGTGAGCTGCTGGATCAAATTGTACGACTGAAAGACGAAGCCGATGCGGCCGGCACGGACTTCGGAAAGCTCGTCGTCGTGCATCACGGCCACGTCGTCGCCACCGAGGAAGTATCGCCCCGACGTGGGGCGGTCGAGGCAACCGAGCAGGTTCAACAACGTCGACTTGCCCGATCCCGACGGCCCCATGATGGCCACGTAGTCCCCCTCGGGCACATCGAGCGAGACGCCGCGCAAGGCGTGGACGACCTCACCCGAGAGGTGATAGTCCTTCTTGAGATCTTCGATGCGAACCGCGAGGTTCATAGCCCCGCTCCGCCCGCGGGCGGAGCACCGCCGCCGGCGCCAGCGCGCATCGCGGCGAAGCGGCGCATGGCCGCAGTCAATTCGGCGGCGTCGATCGAACCATCCTTGTTGGTATCCATCGAGGCACTGAACTGTCGCATCTGTTCCGGCAATTCCGACTCGGTCAGCTTGCCGTCGTGGTCGGCATCGAACTGCTCGAACATGGCCTTGGCCGCACCGGCAGGCCCCATGGCCATCATCTCTTCGCGGCGTTTGCGGCGTTCCGCGCGATCGCCCGAGGCGCTGTCGTCCTCACCGGCCTTGTCGTCCCCTTCGGCCCTGCCCGCCACCGGCCTGGCTGTTTCGACCTGGACGAGTGGTTCGTCGGCGGTTCCGCCATTCGATTCTTCGGTCTTGCTCGACGAAGCCGTCTTGCTCGATGGAACCTCCGCCTCGTTCGATGCGACCTCGTTGGTCGGGCGGGCGGCGATCTGCTCCTGGCGCTCCGGCAGGGTGGGGACTTCCGGCATCGCCACGCTGTCTTCGTGCGCCCGCGGATTCACGAGCACGATCTCTTTTTCCGACAAGCCCTCCTGGATCACGACCTGCTTCTCGTTCGTCGTGCCGATCTTGACTTCGCGTGGCTCGAGCCCCTTGGCCGTGCGCACCAGACAATAGTGGCGCTTGGCATGCTCGAACACCGCTTGCACCGGCACCTGGATCACGTCCGGCATTCGCGAAATCTCGATGCGCACCTGGGCCGTCATGCCGGGACGCAGGCCATCGGGGGGGTCGATGATGTCGACATAGGTCGCGTACTCCTTCACGGTCGAGCTGAACCAGCCGGCCGGAATCGGATAGTCGTCCACGCGGCGGACCTTGCCCAGCAGCTTCTTCTCGGGGAAGGCGTCGAGCTGAATCACCACCGGCTGGCCTTCTTTCACCCGATCGACGCGCGCCTCGTTGATCTTGGCCCGGACCTGCATCCGCTTCGGATCGGGCAAGCGCACGATGACCTGGCGCTCGCGAATCAGCGCCCCTTCCTGAATCACCACTTCCGAGTCGCCACGGCGATCGGTCGAGTTCGCGTAGACGACCTGGCCGGCCGAGGGGGCGAGAATCTCACACTTGTCGATCTGGGCTTGAATCAGAGCCAGTTTTTCTTCGTCGAGCCGCTTCACGTTCTCGTTCGACGCGAGATTGGCCTCGGCGATCTTGATGTCGGCCTCGAGCTGCGTGAGCATCTTGGCCTTGGTGAACTCGCGCATTACCTCGATCTTGGTCTTGGCCGTAGCGAGATCCATCTTCGCCTTTTCGACGGCGAACAGATCCGCCTCGAGCTGCAATTGCGTCACGAAGTCCTTGGCGGCCAGCTTCTGGCTATAGCCGGCATAATCCTCGGCGCGGCGGAGATTCTCCTCCGCCACGGAAATCTCGCCCAACAGAATCTGCTCGTCCTGGCGAAACGTGCCGTCGAGATATTCGCGCCGCGCGATCTGGGCCGTGGCCAAGGCGCTCTGCGCCTGAATCACCGACGCATTGCTCGCGTTGCAGGTGATCTGCTGCTGGTTGTATTCATTCTCAAGCGCCGACTTGTCGAGCCGGGCAATCAGCTCCCTCTTCTCGACATAGGTCCCCTCGGGCACGATCTCGAGAATGGCCGTCCCCCCGGTGTTCCGCGACTGCACCTCGCAGCGCACCTCGACGTTGCTCGAACTTTCGATCTCACCGCGCTCGGTCACCTCGTACAGGAACTTGCCGCGCTCGACGTGGTGCGTCAGATAGTCGGCCCGGGCCTGGCCGTCCCCCCCCAGCGGAAGGAAGAAATAGACGAGCCCGCCGGCCCCAGCCAGCAAGACCAAGAGGACGAGCATCCCGCCCCAAGCCACGGCTCGGCGGTTTCTCGTCACCAGAGGCGGTCGCGCAGACCGCGGATACGATCGGGAGGAGGGCATCGAATCCTCAGCGGTGTGACACCCACACGGGGCGGGCGCTGGTCGGGCGTGGGCTGCGAGCGGAGATTCCGCCCGAAGCCTACTTATTGTATCCGCCACCAAAACCTAAGTCATTACGGTAATTGGCGGCTCCGGGGTCATTTGGACAACCCAGGTTACCCAGGCAGCCGTTGCCACATCGGAGCCCGCGCGCAACATTCCCCTCTTAAACCAAACCCCGGCAAACCGGCCATGGTTTCGCCGTCCCCAGGAGGAACTCGAAAAGAGCGTAGCCGGACGCGACCGGGTGGCACGATGGCTTGCGGCGCGGTTCCCAGACTTCCACCCGCGCGAAGCGCCAGGACGCCAGTGTGGCGCAGCAACAAAAGGTTCCCTGCCGGCCATGGCCAAGGAAGAGCCAAACCGCCGGCTCCGGAAATCCTAACCCGAAGCGTGAGCGAGGGAGTTTTTTGGAAACAGCGTCGAACGAAGATACACCTCGCTCACGCTTCGGGTTGTGATGTGGAACATCACTTATCCGCCAGCGTTCAGCCCTCGCTCGCCGGCTGGTCTTGGCGGGTAATCTGGCGCGGTTCGAGCGGCGGATCGTACTCCTCGAACCAGTCGGCGACTTGCTCCGCGACAAAACTGGAACCCAGCTCGTTGAAGTGGCAATCGTCGTAGAAGTATTTCAACTGCCCATCCATCGACGAGAGATCGACCAGCGGCACCCCGGTCTCGCGGGCGACCTGTACCAGCCGCGCATTGAACTCATCGATCCCTCCCCGCAGCGCCATCTGATCGTAGAACGTGCCGGCACGCCCCCAGCCGAGCCACAGCAGTTCGTCCGCCTCGCCCGAGAGAGCCGGATCCCACAACACGGGTTGCGTCACGAACAGCAGGCGGACGTGCTTCTCGCGGCAGACCTCGGCCATACGATGCAGTCGCTGACCATATTCGTCGATGGCGCGTTCGAGCGGCGGAAGCTCGCGATGCTGCTCGGCCCCCTGGCGTTCTTGCCGGCGCACGATGTGGTGCCGCCCTTCAGGATCCTCGTAGTGGGTCGCCAATTGCACGGCGTAGACGTTCACCCAACGACGCGCGAGCTCGCGCGTCGACGTCTTCGCCCAGAAAGGCCGCTGGTAGTCGAGCAATGCTTCGGCGGCCGCGCGATCGACCTGCAACTGCTCGGTCTCGAGAAACTTGAGCAGGTCGTTGATTCCCACGAGCACGACCAGGGCGTCGATCTCCGCCATCAAAGGCGATTGCTCGACGAACTTCTGGTGTTGTTCGCTCGTGTAGCCGACCACGCCGGCGTTGCCCACCCAGACCGGTTCCGCACCGTCGCGATTCAGGCGATCGGCCAGCAGTTGCGGCCAGGCCTCGCCTTGATCGAGATAGGCACACTCGGTCGTGCTGCCCCCCAGACAAAGGATGCGATAAGCCTGATCGCGGGCCGGCCATTCCTCGCCGCGCACGCCGAGCGAGTTCGCCTGGAATCGCGCCGGCCCGCTGATGCCGGGCAGCACGGTCGAGTCGGGATGAAACGTGATCTCGAAATTCGGCCACGACAGGTGCTGCGGTTGCGAGATGCGCGAAGCGAGCACCGTTGCCATGACGAACTCGGCGAGCAACCACGCGAACGCCAGGCTGACGCTGAGCAGCGCGAGCTGCGGTCCGCGCCGCGCGAGCAATCGCCGGCCGGCGGGCAGCGCCAGCGCCAACAACACGAGCCCGACCGCCACCAGCGATGCCAGCAAGACGACACTGTCGGCGCGCGATTCGAACTGCCAGCCGCGCGCCAAGGCCGAACTAACATCGAGAGCCAACAACGCCGGTACGAAGACGATGGCGCCGGCAATGAACAACAACCGCTGCGTCGCGCGAGACATGGCCATCGATCGCCCAAGGTTCCGCGGCAAGATCGCCAGCCCTGCAACGAGCCAACCCGCGGATCCCACCACGAAAACATAGCTCGCCCACGGCACGTCGGAAGTGCCTTGGCAGTGGTCATTTCTGCTCGTTTTACGTCAGCTCATCGGGCCTCGTCGTGCGTGCGCTTGCAGGGCGGCAAATCCTGGTATCATCGGGCGATACCCAGCCAGAGCGTCAAAATAGCTGCCGCTCTCGCAAGTCGAGTAACCGCCTTCATTGACTAAAGCCGCCTCGGAGTCCCATCCATGTCGAACAGCGAATCGCGCGACTGGAACGAGATCATGCTCACCGGCGCGTTCTCGATCGCCGCGCACACGGCCTACCATCTCGGCGCGATCCGGCAGATATTGCTGGACTTCGCCGCGGCATAAGTGTCGGGACGCACGCGGAGCAGATGCGAAGACGGCACTCGCACTCGTTCGACTACTCGTTCGGATACGCTTCAACGTCCGCCTCGCCTTGTGCTTCGGTCGAGGACTCGAAGCCGCGCGTCGGATCGGGGCCCGGTAGCCGCGGCAGGCGCTTGGGATCGCTCACCGTGCCATCGTCGTTGTCCATCTCTTCCGGTGCGCCCGGCGGCGGTGCGATCCACTCGTCGCTGTTGCCACGGTTCGGATCCCCCAGGCCGGCCGGATCCAGGTCGTCGATCGGCGCATCGAGAGGCAGGATATCGGGCTCGATCAGGTCGCTCCCCCCCTTCGAGTAGTTCTGGCTCGTGATCGGGCCCGGATCGATCCATAGGCCGTGGTCGTCGAGTTGCATCGTCCCCAGATCGTAGTCGAGCCCCATGCGCACCACTTCGTAGTTGACCCACACGCTGAGGAAGTCGTTTTGCACCTGCAGCAGCCGATCCAGCGCGTCGACCAGGTCGCGGGCCGTGGTGACGCTGAACTGCGTCGTCTCCCCTGGCTTCGGTGGTTCGGTCAAACGCAACCGCGTCAACAACACCTGATTGATCGCCACGAGCACCGCCGCGCGACGCAATTCGAAGTTGAGCTGATTCAACTCCACCGTTCGCAGCGTGGCGCGCAGGCCGCGGTTCACGTTGTCGACATAGTTCATGTAACCGCGACGCGCCTGCTGATACTCGATCAACGCCTGCCGGTACTGGTTGCGTTCGGCCAGTCGCGTCAGCGGGGCGTCGAACTCGAGACCCATCGAGAGTCTGCCGTTCGAGCCCCGGAAACCCAGCAGATTGTCGTTCGTCGTGCCCAGATCGCCATCGATGCGGACGTTCAAGCCGCTCAACAGCGGGTTCGCGTTGAACTCGATCAAACGCCACGAGTCGACGACCGCCGAGCGGGCATTCATCCAGTCGACCCGATAGTTCCGCGCAATCTCGAGCGCTTCGCGCGAATCGAGCTCGACGTCGATGAGCGAGACCGTGTCGAGCCGCGTGCGGGCCTGCACCAGACCCAGCTCGGTCAGCTCGCCCGACAGATTCGTCAACACGATCAACAGGCGCCGCCGTTCGGCCTCGAAGTCTCCCGTGATGCCGAAGTATTCCAGTTGGCTCGACGTCTCGTCGAAGCGTTGGACCAGCGCCTCGTAATCGTTGTGCAGGGCGCCCACACGATGGTTAAAATCCTTCACTGAATACGCCGTTTGATTCGACCCGCCACCTCGGATCTCGCGCCGACCGGCAAGCTGTCCCAGCGCCTTGCGACGCGCGGACACGTTGTCGTCCAGCTTGTCCAAGTCTCCTTCGACCAGCGCCAGATGCCCCGCCACGCGACTGCGGATCTCGCGGGCGCGGGCGAGTCGTGCCTCGAGGTACCCCAGCCCTGCGCCAGCCGGCGGATTGCGCATCGTGTCGAGCAGATCGCTCAGCTCGTCCTGGATGCGCGTCAGCGCCGGATCGAGCAACTCGAAAGGCACGAGCATGGGATCCTGCACCAGCACGTCGATATCGGGGGGGATACCCAAGTCGATTTTGAAGCCGTCGAGCGTCCCCTGATAGGCCGCCTTGCGGCTGAGCAGAATGCTTTGGGCGTTGTAGAGCGCCTGACGCGCGAGATCGACCTGGAAGCGATCGATGCGCCCGGCGTCGTGGGCCGCTTCGAGCTGCGCGAGACTGTCGCGCAACCCCGTGACGTTCGCTTCCTGGTTGCGAATGTTGAGCTGGTCCTGCAGCAGGCCGATATAGCCTCCCGCCTGTTGAGCTCCGGCGCCGCCGCCGGCTCCCGTGCCGGCGCCGCCGGCGTTGCCGCCGCCGATGCGGCCGAAGCCGCCACCACCGACGCCGCTGAACCCTTCGAGACCCGCTCCACCCAAGAAGCCACCCCGACGCGAGGGGCCCCCCGTCGATTGACGGCCGGTCACGATATCGAGGTAGAACGCCTGATTGAAGCGATACATGGCGCGCACGTTCGACAGCAGGGCGCGCTCGGACACCGTCAATCGCTCGAGCACACGCGCCCGACCGCCGAAGCGCAACAGCGGCTGCACGAATGAGAAGTTCAACAGCGAATTGGCCGAGAAAGTGTTCTCGCCCGAGAATTCCCACACGATCGAGTTGGCCATGCCGGCGATCAACTCGCCACCCGCCGCATACAGCTTGCGGGCCTGTATGGTCCCAGGACCCGGCAGACCGCTGTTGACCAGGGTACTGTCGCCACCGGCTACGGGTCCTTCGGTCGTAAAGTTCGTCGCATTCCCGCCGAAGAACTGATAGTCGAAGCGGAAGCGCTCGAACGTCACGTCGAGGGCCGACAGATAGAGCTCTTCGAGGTTCGTCTGATAGTCGCGCGATTGCACCAGCGCCAGTTGCACGGCGGCGTCACGGTCCAACACGAGACGCCCCGTTTGACTCGTCGGCAGAAAATACTGCCACGAGACATTCTCCACCGTCGAGACCACACCGTTCTGATCCCAGCAAGGATACCCGTGCATCCCCTCGACGCAGATCATGTACTTGTGAGCGGTCGGGTCGTCGGGCGGACGCGGCTCGAAGTCGGGATTCGCCGGATCGTAGAAACGCGCCTCTTCCGGCACGTCGATCGTGTAACGGGGCAACTCCCAACGCGGATCGCAATCCACGCGACCAAGCAATTGATAGACTTCGTCGTCGGCCCAATGCCGATAGTATCCCCGCGTGCAGCCGGTCGATCCGCCCAACAGGCAGATTGCGGCCAACACGAACCACGCAGCGGTCGGTAAATAGGGGCGAGTGTGATTCATGCGGCGACTCCTCGTCGCACGTCGCCGGTAGGCGCGGCGGCGCTCCGCGCCGGGCTGTCGACTTCGAGCAGGCGTTGGAGCGCCTCGGCGAGCGATTCTCGCTGCGTCGCGTCGCATGTTTGATCGAGCGTGGCGGCCCATACCGACAGCTCTTCGAGCAACCGCCGGATGAGGGCGTCCCCTTGTTCGCTGAGATGCCACACCTGCCGGCGTCGGTCGACCGTCGAACGCGCCCCTGCCAGCAGACCCGCCCGACGTAAATCCTCGACCAGGCCACTCACGCTCGCCGGCGATAGCTCGAGCAATTGCGAAAGTTCGATCTGCGTGAGGCCCTCGGCTTCGAGCCGATCGCTCGCCGGTCGGTAACAGGCCCACAGCAGGGCGAACTCCGACTCGCCCAATCCATGCCCCGCGATTTGTTCGGCGAGCGAAGCGCGTAAGCGCCGCGCCGCCACGGAGACAAGCGCCACGAGGGCCGCCCAGCGCAGTGCCGGCTGGTCCTCCGATGGCGAAATAGGGCTGGTTGGTAAATTGGGTTGAATCACGATGTTCGATTCGCGGGGCCTGCGGAACGATTCACGAATCAACAATTCGACCCTTCGACCGTTCAGACTTGAACGATCCTGACGGTTGCTCCGCCCCTAGCGCGCGGACGGATCCCCCAAGATTTGTCACAAACCACTCACATAAAGTCACTTACGGAAACAGCCTGCCACCC